>JARRRH010000374.1:0-3481 GCA_037380925.1 Deltaproteobacteria bacterium
TTCCAGTCCATATCTTGAGATCATCCGCCTCTAGCGAAATTTACTTTTTTACCAACGTGTCCCTTGGGTCCCACGGTTTGAACGTCTTTAACGATTTTAACGACTTTTTACCCTGAGGGTAATCGAAGGGGACGATTCCTACGAAAAACTTTTGTACAATTTGTCAACAACGTCCACTATCTTTCTCAGAATTATATTAAAAATTGGATTCTCAAGTTATTATTTCATGGAGGTCCCCTTAATCACGGACGCCCCTCCCAACCACAATCCCAATCTCACTGCAATTTCAGATTGTGTCTTCTTTCACTATGGAGTCCAGATAACCTCCACCCACGGCACCTCCCATCTGTCGGCCAGACATTGGTCTCGGAATTCCACTCCCTCGAATCTCTTTTCCCTCTGTATCATCCCTATGACCCGGACCTTTTTCACCTTGTCCAATTTTTCAGTCCAACGCAATGCACCCTGTCTTGAAAGACGCGCGATACAGAAACCGCCAGGATCAATAAGTTCAAGCCCGTCATCCATTCTGCACATGGAAAGCTCTGTACCGGGCCCGATCGTCGAGAGCCTCGAGTGGATGACATGAGTTGCCTCAAACTTCCCTGCATAGCTGATATAAAGATCCGCCAGGCTCAGAGGTTCGTAACGGATTGCCATGACTTCCTCACGCGTATCCTCCAGAGCGGCGCATTGGCGTGCCATTACTGAATCTCCAGAGAGGAGCTCCATATAAGGATTTTGTATGTCCTTCCTGCGAAACAGGCTAAGGGTCTGTTGTGCCCGAGTCATGCCTACGTAGAAAATCCTTCGCTCCTCTTCCCTCTTTTTGGGGTCTCTTTCGTCTCTCCATCCGCCGTCGAGCATGAAGACATGGGGGAACTCAGTGCCCTTCGCCCCATGTATCGTGCCCAGGAATACACCGTTGCCAATAGGCTGTTCACGCCTCAGCTCTTGGAGCGAACCATGAAGGCTCTCTAGGAGCAAGAACTTCGGAAGGGCTGCATCGGAAGTCTCTGTTTCATACGACCGGATGAGGTTTATCAGGAGTGCCCACCAGGGATTGTCACCCCTATAGCCGACTGTTTCCAACAGGACCGATTCAGCCTCAGACGCTTTTATCTGCTCTTCCTCGCGGAACTCCAACACGCTCATGAAGCGAGCGATTTCCCGAAGGTGATGAAGCGGTGGCACCGTCTCGCGGCCGAAAGTCCACGCGAATGGGATATTGTGTTTCTCAAACATCGCTCTCATGGGGTGGAGCAGCTCGCGCGTCCTGGCAAGAGCAGCGAAATCGGACCACCCGAGAGCCGGTTTAATAGACATCATCCTTGCGAGCTCGGCCGCGAGAGCAAAAATCTGCTCTTTTTCATTTCCTACTTGGATCATCTGTACCCGCCCCTTAGAGACGATGTCCAGCGAATTCCACTCGCCGCCAGGATGGTCCCTCTTCCTTTCTTTATTGATCACGATCGGGTAATCAATTTTCATGCGATCCCGGTTGTGTTTGATGAGGCTGTTTGCCGCACTGATGATATTTGCCGTTGAGCGGTAATTCCATGTTAGGTAGTGGATCTGGGCGTCATAGTCTCCCTGGAAGCGGCGGATGAATTCCACGTTCGCACCACGGAAGGTGTATATATTCTGATCGTCGTCGCCAACGGCAAGGATGGAAAGCTTGCAGTCAGGGTCTTTTTCTGTGCGCCCTGCGAGAGCAGATATTAATTCGTACTGGTCTCCATCGATGTCCTGGTACTCATCCACCAGGATATGACGAAACCCCGCCAGCAGACGGTCTCTCAGTTCATCGGCTTCCAGCCCCGGTAACTGCACCCCTCCTCGAAGAAGTCGTATGGCTTCGTGTATGAGCGCATCGAAGTCGATCCCCTCTCCACGAGCCCGCTCGGCCAAGCCATAGAAGGAGGTCCCGGTAAGAATCATGGCGAGACCGTGGTAGGTCGCTACGATAACCCCCCGTGCCTCATCTCCTACAAGATCAAAGAGGCGTCGTCTTAGGGCCACCGCAGCATGGTGGTTGAAGCAGACCACGAGGATGCTTCTTGCAGGCACGCGCAGGACCCTTAGAAGGTACGCGCATCGGTGAACCACCACGCGGGTCTTTCCTGAGCCGGGGCCGGCAAGGATCAACATGTTCCCTTCCGCGGGGGCGGCTACAATGCCCATTTGCACAGGATTCTTCAAATCGTCCACGATTCTGCGGAAGGATTCCAGGGAAGTGGCCCGATCGAGCATCTCCCTCCTCTCCGGGAAGAAGCGCTTGATAAAACTTGATCTGGGCACACTAAAGTAGGCCAAGACAAGATCAAGAGCCTGTCTAATCTTCTGCAGACCGAGCCGAGCGTACTCGTTGATGACGTGGACCTGAAAGATTCGCTCTTTATAGTGCAGCGCAAGCGGCTCGTAATCGCCCTTGAGATAGCGCCCTTTCCTCGAGTCCGGAAGGATCCGGATGGTCATGGCCTGGCGAAATACGGAGAGTCCTTGCTGTAGGATAATGATCTTCTGTTCGTGCAAGTAGAGCAGCGCTCGATCAGCAGCTGCGAGCGGGTCCTTGACCTCCTGGCGAAGAAAAATGTGTGATCTTATGGCTCGGGTGAGGTCCTCGACTGAAAATTCTACGAGCAATTCGGCGCTTGGGTGCGCTTCGGCGGGAATTCGAGAAAGGATGGCATCGAGCACCACTGATGCCACTGCCATCCGTCTCTTTGCGGTGGTCACAAGGCCTTCCCAGTTTCTCAAGAGTTTCACCCAATATTGATCCCGGGAAACGTGTCTGAAGATCAAGCTGCCCCTGCTGCCGGCAAGGCCCTTCCCATCCATGCTCAGGCTCTTGAATAAACCCCTGAGAACTGCGGGGGTACATTCATGGCCTAGGTCTTTTACCCGTTGATTCAGGAGCTGGAGAGACAGGTGGTTCCAGCCCTCGTCACTCATATTTTGCGCCTCCTCCTGGAGGAGATTGAGCATGCTTTCTTCAAGGGTGCAGATGCGTTTCAGCATTTCGACAGGCGGGTTTTGCACTTTGTGGCGCACGAACGCGGTCAGGACCAGTCCCTTTTCGACGAGCCCTGCCTCCGCCATACTGTGAAGTGTCCTTATGACACGGGAGGATGCGGTTTCTTCCTTCCCATGGCCACCTGTCTGATTATTCTGACCACTGGCATCATGTGGCTGAAAAAAAGGCAACTCAGCCAGTTCGTCTGCCCTCAACCCTTTATTCGCCTCGGCATTCATCATCGCCTGGAAAACAGCAAGCCACCCCGCTTCTTGATAAGAGGACAGGTGGAGGGCCTTTATTTTTGCCTTGGCCTCTTCCATGCTCCTTACCGACGGCTTTCCTTGGAAAACCCGGGTGTTGTTCTCATCTCGCAAAAGAAATCCTGCCCTCTCCAGCCAGGCGACGGCAGTCTTAACTTTGGTGTCAGCTTGGTCCTCACCGGCATCGAAGCTTGTCTCCACC
>JARRRH010000375.1:0-3477 GCA_037380925.1 Deltaproteobacteria bacterium
GGCTCATAGCTACCTTCGACGGCGGGGCAGGTCGACCCTTCCGGTTTAATCAGCTGACAAGCGAGATGAAGGATATGCTGGATATAAACTGGGCAACGAATGATACCAATGCCAGAGACATCCTCGATTATGTGAGGGGCGACACCACTAATGAGGAGCAGAATGGAGGTGCTTTTAGAGATCGTCTTCATAGTCTGGGCGATATTGTAGACTCTTCGCCGGTATATAAAAACGGTTTCCTGTATGTAGGGGGAAACGATGCCATGCTTCATGCCTTTGACGCACGGACCGGCGAAGAACGATTCGCCTATATTCCTAAACTGGTATTTGGGAACCTCAAAGAGCTGAAAGAGCCACTGTATTACCACAACTTTTACGTGGACCTGACACCGGCTGTGAGCAATATCTATATCCTCGCGGATACCGACGGTCAGGACAACGATGGAGACGGCACGACCGATGAGGCGGGGGAGACAAAACTGAAGGAGATGCTCGTGGGCGGACTGGGCAAGGGTGGAAAAGGCTACTATGCCCTGGACATTACGGATCCGGCCTCCGTGCTTACGGAAACCGATCTGGCCGATAGAGTGATGTGGGAGTACCCGAATCCGCGGGTGCGCACCATTACGGGTGCTGCTGACGCCGGCAATGGGGAGATCCTGATCACCACGGCAGTAGCCCACAAATTATCCACGGGGGATCAGGTCCTCATCGAGGATGTGCAGGGAACGACCGAGGCAAACGGGACGTGGACTGTAATCTCGCTTACCGGGGTGACTTTCAGACTCGACGGCTCAGTCTATCAAGACAGTTACGTCGCAGGCGGCACGGCCAGCGAGGTGGATCCGAACTGGGATGACATAGGATACTCCTACAGCAGGCCGGCGATTGTGAACTCCCAGGCCGGGTATATCGTCATGTTCGGGAACGGGTACAACAGTGAAAGCGGGATATCGAAGCTCATCATCCTGGATGCCCTGACCGGTGAGCTACTCAAGAGCATCAACACCCAGAAGGGCAACTGTAACGGGCTCTCGAGCCCAGTGCCCATCGACGTGGATTTTGACGGCAAGGTGGACTACGTGTACGCCGGAGACCTGAACGGAAATCTCTGGAAATTCGACCTGACCGATCCGGACAGCAACAACTGGGATGTGGCGTACAAGGGTGCACCTTACACCGTTGTTGGAACCAAGTACGTGGGTACAACGCCGGAGCCCTTGTTCCAGACGCGGAGCCCCGAAGGCATGCCCCAGCCTATCACCTCGAAGCCTGATGTGATTGATTCGTGTGCCGAGTTCGGATATAGAATCACCTTCGGCACCGGGAAATGGATGGGCGAGTTCGACTATGAATCCAGCATCACCCAGACCATATACGGCATATGGGATTATGGGGATGATGACGATGACAGCGAGTACCTGGGTGTGTTCGACCGTGGCTCCACGCCTCAGCTCCGGAACCAACTCGATTCGGTGACCCTCCTGCAACAAACGCTCGAGGCGTGCGATCCTCTCATTGCCACGTGTGATGGGGACTTCTGGGTGGTCAACGACCAGAACCTGAGGATCCTGACGGACAACGTATCGAGCATTTCGGATCCGTGGGAGACTTCTACAGAGTTCAACGGCGGCGCGGATTGCGGCGATGGCGACGGTGTGGATGTCTGTGAACCCAACGGGTACGGTGCCAATCCTGACCCGGTGCGCCTTGTGGGATGGTACTTTGACCTGCCCCTTGACGGAGAGCGGGTTGTCAGTGATGGTCTGGTCAGGCAGGGCAAGGCCATATTCGTGCCCTACACGCCCTCGCAGACCCCGTGCGGTGCGGGTGGTGACACTGTGGTGATGGAGATGGATGCCTGCACCGGCGGGCGGGTCACGAATCCGCAGTTTGACATTAACAATGATCAGATCATTGATGAATTTGACCTGATCAACATTGGCACCGAGGAAAATCCCATTCTGGTCGCCCCGACGGGCGTGCAGGCCGAAGGAAGGCTCCAGCCCCCGGCGATCCTGCGCGTGCCGAATGAAGACAGAGAGAGGAAGTACTTCAGTTCTTCCAGAGGAAAGATCGTCACCGTGGACGAGAAGGCGGTGACAGTGGGTATTACCTATTGGATGGAATTTGAATAACGGGGTGAAACGCCCTGTTGGGAATAGTGAGAAAAGGAGTCCTAGCGATGCAGAAGAAAGACAAAAGGTGGCTCGGAAAGATAAAGCAGGTGCTCATCTGCACGGGATTGGCCCTGTGCCTGGTTGCAGGGGACATTCCTTTAACGCCTTGCCATGCCCAGGGGCTGGTCAAGCCGGAAGTGGTCCTTCCCAAACATTACCCCAAAGGGTTTAACGGGTATGGACGCATTGATGCCATAGACACGGATCTCGTGGTCATCGATGATGCCGCTTACAGGCTGTCTCCAACGGTCACGTATAACACCCCTGAAAGCGCGAATGCGCTCATGACCGACTTCCGGCCCGGCGTTCTCGCAGGCTTTCTCACGAATGCTCAAAATGAGATCCTATCCCTCTGGTTGCTCGAGTGAGGCAAGGCCGCAGCAATTACGTCATTTCAGCTAAACCCCTGAGGTCACACCCCCTCCCAAAAGAAAAGAGAGGGAGTGTTTCGTCTACCTACCGCATAGCTTTCCGGAGCTGTGTAACAACTGAAACTTCCTCTGCCTTCAGACTGATATTCAACAGTTGGGAAAATAAAGTTCTTTGATAATAGGCACTTATAGAATTGAAAATAGTTTATGGCACTACATGGTTTTGCCTGTTCTACAGCCTGGTCACGTGGCCAAGTGGTCTGATCCCTGCTGCCTGAAACGCTTGTGCTAGACATGTCCTTAAAGGTCGGTTCGGATGAAATAGTTGTTGCCTCCCAGTTTCATTTTAATAGCCTAAAGCCAATTAAGGTCTCGCATGACATCCGTCTACCACCTCTCAATGACTTTCTTGTGCAGGGGGGCTTGAAGATTGACCTCCAGACGAAGAACCAAGGCAGGGCACGTCAAATTTGCCGATTGCCATTGAATATTTTTAGCGAAATCAATACAATATGTCAGACTTACATAAACGACCACAAATCAAGAACCCGGGAAAGTGTCTAAGGCAAACGGTCAAGATCATAGCACGCTATGCCAACGGCAAAACAAAAAAAGGCTACTCTCAGGATTTCTTTTCGAATAAGCTCTTCTTCCATCTACAAAAAGACCCCCGAAGGACCACCGGCGAGCAACGTTTTCTTCATGATCTCGAATAGGGATGCCACAATACTGGGAGAGCGGAGATTGGGAAGTTGAGCGTTTTTCTGGGCGGATTTCACGAGGTCGTTTTTGGTGATAGTCATGGGTCGGCACTCCTTGTCAAACAAAGGGTTTCGCCGAAGAAAGGGCGCAAATTGAGGAATTTTTTGGGAATCTATGGGAATTAAGTGGTTTTGTCAAGTAAATTGGATGGTTAGAAGGAACTA
>JARRRH010000376.1:0-3476 GCA_037380925.1 Deltaproteobacteria bacterium
CCATCAGGTCCGGTGACACCTTAAAGCTCTTTTCCACAGACGGGTGCATAAGGGACATGAGAACGGTGACCACGACCACGATGATAAGCGCCAATATGAGGTTGAACCCGGAATATATGGTCTCCGTCGTGGATATGGTGCCCGGCAGGTATCCTTCCTTGATAAGGAAGTTGCCCGGCGTGTTCACGAGCAAAGGGGCTGATGCGGAAAGGCCTGAGTGCCAAGTGCACCCCAGTCCCAGGTATGCTGAGGCCACCAGCAGCCGGTAGTCCACCTTCGGGTTGTTTCTGACGATATAAAGGGCCAGCATGGCACTGCCGATTAGGCTGAGACCCCAATTGATCCAGGCGATAAGCATGGAGAAAAGGGCCATGATCATGATGGCCTGCCAGGGCTTCTCTTTGTTGGCCCACCCGGAGATCCCATTGAGCAAAGCTCTGACCGGTCCCGAACACGCCAGAATGTAGCCCGTCATCATGATGAGGCACATCTGCATGGCAAACTGCAGGAGGACCCAGAATCCCTTGCCCCAAGCTTGGACGGCTTTTACCGGCCCCACGTCCCCCCAGATGAGGGCCAAAATGAAGGCGATAACGCTCAGGATCCAGACAATAACCAAGGCATCGGGTATGTACCTTTCCGTCCAGTTGGTCAGCCCGGCTCCCCAACTCTTAAGAAAATCAAGACCTGATTTCTGATTGCTATTGGCCATGATGTCCTCCTCTGGTAGAAATTACCAATATCCTGAACTCAGTCCTGCCTTATGTTTTGTGGTTTGAGGCATCACCTCCTTCCGCCATGAAAAAAAGCCCTGAAACGGGTAGAGCGTTTCAGGGCTCAAAAAAGATGGCTCGTGTCATAGGCCACACCTTTACAAGTGTGAATGATGATCAAAAAGCTTCATCTATTTACTTATCGTCACAACTTTTTTCTTATAGACTCCTTTTATCAAATTTGTCAAGAGTAAAATACTTTAACAAATTCTTGTTCGAATGGAACACAGTTCGTTTTCACGCTGCCTAGTGCGCATCCTCCGTAACAGGGCCACTGCGGACTCTATGGGGCATGAGGGGCTTCGGCCTTGTGGAAATCTATAGGGCATTGACTCAGGTCCCAAATCCATGCAGGGCTTGATTCCTGGTCTTGAGCAGGATATTCTGAAAAAAGAAGGGCGTGGGCGTACTTGAGTGACATCATGAAAAGAGAATATCCACATCAGCCCATCGTGGGCGTAGGCGGGGTCATTTTCGATGGAGAGACGGTCCTCCTGGCCCGGAGAGATCAGGACCCCGGCAGAGGCGAGTGGAGTCTGCCCGGAGGGGCCGTGGAACTGGGTGAAAGGGTTGTGGATGCCTTGAAACGAGACATCAAAGAAGAGGTGGGTATCATGGTCGAGATAGGGGGCCTGATCCGGGTACTGGATCGCATCTTCTATGATGACGCGAAAAAGGTTCGGTTCCATTATGTGATTGCAGACTACTGGGGCTGGAAGGTGGCCGGAGAGCCGCAGCCTGCTTCAGACATCAGCGACGCCCGCTTCGTGCCTTTGGCTCACCTGACTGGAATGGGTCTTCACCCTGAGGTGGAAGAGACCATCCTCATGGCCGACAAACTGAGAAAAAGGAAGTGATCGAGTAATAAAGTATGGAAGTACTGGGGCAAATAAAATAGCGGCTGACTAGATCAAAATGTCAAATGTCAAAGCTCAAATTTCAAATCAAATCCAAATATCAAAGTGACAAAAAAGAGAATTAGCGCACTTTCTTTTTGGATTTGGGATTTTGACATTTATTTGACATTTCGATTTTGGCATTTGGCTTTAGTAGACTTTTACTCTCCTTCGCCAGAATGCCCCGTGGTTTGCCGCGGGGAGGCTTCACTTTTCTCCCTCGCCATATTCCATCTATTAGACCCCATCACTCCATTACTCCAGTCCTCCAAAGAAGTCCGTCCTTAAGTACCGGTCTTGGCCTAAGGATCGACGTTTTTCATCTGGTTACTAGTTTATGATGTGGAGAAACCTTTGCCAATGCGGCCACGACCAGTAGATGATAAAGGCCTTCCCTTTGATGGATTGGAAGGGCACAAATCCCCAGTATCGGCTGTCGTAGCTGTGATCCCGATTGTCTCCCATCACGAAGAAATGGTTTTCAGGAACGATCACCGGTCCGTAATGAGACTCATTTCCGGGATTGTTCCCGGAATTGTGCCCGGGGTTGTAGAACCCGTGCTTGTCTTGATAAGGTTTTCCATTAATTCGGACGTTTTCTCCAATGATCTCCACCGTATCGCCGGGTAGCCCGATGACACGCTTAATGAAGTCCTTGCTTTTGTCCACTGGATAGATGAAGACAATGATATCTTCTCGATCGGGTTGGCTCATGGGTATCAGAGTTTTCCGAATAAAGGGGATCTTGATACCATAGATGAACTTGTTGACCAAGATGTGATCGCCCACCATCAGTGTAGGCTCCATGGATCCTGACGGAATCTTAAAGGCCTGCACCACGAAGGTCCTGATGAACAGGGCCAGAAGAACGGCGATAGCTGCTGCTTCAGCATATTCCCTGAAGGTGCTTTTCTTCTTCAAGCTTGTCTTACTTTGATTTCCCTCCAAATAACGACGCCTCCTGAGCTTCTTTTCAATATGTACATGTAATCCTTCCAAGAGCATTTTGCAAAAGCTTTTTTGGAAAGAACGTGGTTGGCTTCGCTCAAAGTTGGAATAAGGGAATGTTGGAGCCGTGTTAAATTCGGGTTCATCCGGCAAATGAGCACGAATTACAAGAAGGACGATCGACTCATCAGAAAAAGACGGCCACAAAGGGTTTTCTTCGATTCCAAGGCTCCCGCCAGTCACTCAGAAAACCCTTTGGGGCTGTCTTCCGGCGACATCGGACGTACTCATTTGCGGGATGAACCGACATCGGTTTTGACCGCTATTCCGCCATATCCTGGGGCGGAGAAAGAGAAGCCGCCATTAAAGTTATCGTCAATCCAAGGAGTTATAGAAATTCCAGGGTATCCAATTAAAAGCCGCAATAACGGCATGTTGGAACACAGACGGGCCTGAATTTTTCGAAGTTTAGGGCAACAAAAGGCCGTACACAATATGTGGTGTGATTTCTTTTTTATATACCCTATATATGCACAAATTATATCAATTTTTATTAATTTATAAGAAAATTCTTGACAAATAAACACATATATATATGATATTGGGTTATGTCCTGGAACCTCGGTGTGGTAAACCGGAAACCTGGAGGAAAAATTGTCGCAGAATATCGTAAAAGAGATCCGAGAGGAGCTCCTGATGAGCAAGGCCGAACTGGCTAGAAAGGCCGGTGTTTCCCCGTTGACTATAGACAGGATCGAGAAAGGAAAAAATTGCCGGATGGAAACGAGGAGAAAGATCATCCTAGCTCTGGGTTACAGTCTTGCCGACAAAGATAAGATTTTTCCCGAGGATTAAAAAG
>JARRRH010000377.1:0-3470 GCA_037380925.1 Deltaproteobacteria bacterium
CCAGCCCCAATCAGAAAAATCGGGACAAGCACTATCACAATAAGCTTCAGGGGGAGGGCCTTCTTGGCGGTCTCCTCATTTCCCTCCCCCCTCTCAACCTTTTGTCTGTCATCCGCCATAGGTTTCTCTCCCTTCCCACCTTTGTAAGGAGCCCTAGGGAAGCAGCCTCAAGGCCGTGACTCAAGGCCATCGAACTGGGCAGCGGCTGCTTGAAATCTACTGAAAAGAGCTCGCTCTCAACTGTGGAGGTAAATAGGCATTCAATTTCTGCTCGATGACCCTCGGGTTCTCCCCCTTCGCAATGGAGATGACGCCTTCCGTCATCAGTTCCTTCATCATGACCTCCTCGCTGCTCCGGTTTCTCAGTTTCCCGGCGATGGGCAAAAAGAGGACGTTGGCCATCAGGGCGCCGTAAAAGGTCGTCAAAAGCGCTACTGCCATTGCAGGCCCGATCGTGCTGGGGTCGTCCATGGTGCGGAGCATCTGGACGAGTCCTATCAGGGTCCCGATCATCCCCAGGGCCGGCGCAAAGGTACCGAGAGAGGTGAAAATCTCTGCGCCCAGCTTGTGGCGATCTTGAATGGCGACGATCTCCGTTTCGAGGATGTCCTTGATCGAACCAGGTTCGAGCCCGTCGACCGAAAGCTGCATCCCTTTCTTCAGAAACTGATCCTTCATCTCATTAATGCTCGCCTCAAGTGCCAGGATTCCCTCCCTTCTGGCAATTCCAGCCAGTCTGACAAATTCGGCGATGATCTGGCTTGAGGTCGCCTTCCGGTGGAAGAAGGCGTTTTTCACGACCTTGGTCACCTTGAGCATATCGGGAAGAGGATAATTGATCATGGTGGCACCGAGAGTCCCGCCGACCACGATCATCATGGAGGGCACATTGACAAAAATACTGATACTGCCACCCATGGTTATGGCGGAAAGGACAAGGGCAAACGCTGTGAAGATGCCGAGGAGGGTTGTGATATCCATAAGCCGGAACGTCTCCCATCAGACTTTCGGTGATACGCCACCTACTAAAGCAACCACCGTGCCAGAAAGGGAAGCCCTTGTCGAAAGCTTTCCAGCTTTAATTTTGTTTCGTTATTTTAATGGGATAGGCAAGCTACCGAAGGCTCTGTGAGGGTTTTGGGGCGGGCTGTGATCTCTTTCGCAGGCGTTTTGTCAATTTATTGACGGGAAGACTTGAGGGAGCGAAGGCTGATCGATGCCGCGGCATCTCCCATCGGTCAGCCTTCGCGGTTTCCCTAACGTTTCAAGTTGATGAGCTCCGCCAGCATCTGATCGGTCACGGTGATAATCTTGGAATTGGCTTGAAAGCCCCGTTGCGTAGTGATCATTTTAACAAATTCCGTAGCCATGTCCACGTTGGATTGCTCCAGTGAATTGGGTGAAATGCTTCCCAGGCCGCTCGTCCCAGGCCGGTTGGTTATGGCTTCACCGCTTTCCCGGGTCTCTCTGTAGAGGCCACCCCCTTCTTTGAAAAGCCCCTGCAGGTTCTGGAACTTTGCCAGGGACACACGGAAAAGAGGGATGAGTTGACCGTTGGAATATACGCCGGTCATCACGCCGTCCACGTCCACGTCAATGTTTTGAAGATCGCCTGCTCCGTAACCGTACGAATACTGAAAGACCGTAGAGCAGGCCCTTGCTTACTGGCTCGTGGTGAGAGAATCGTTGAGCCAGGAGGTCCCGTCAAAGTGAGATCCCAAGTTCAACGCGATCCCCATCACGGTGGGGGGACTGGTCCCCCCCAGGAAATCGGGACTGAACTCGAGATAGCCGTCCGTATTGGGCGTAACAGGGGTCCAGGCGCCGGCCCCGTCGGAGGTGTCCATGGTGAGATCGGTAATGGTCCCCGAGCTGTCGCTGAAGGTAATGTTCCCCCTGGCGAGGAGCCCAGCCCCTGCGCCTGTGGCCCCGGAGCGGGAGTCCTCATCTGGGTTGCACGTGATCACATATTCCCATTGAGAGGAATCGGTCTTGGCAAAATAGAGGTTGATGTCGTGGGTGCTCCCGAGGGAATCGTAGACTTTGACTGTGGACTGATAATCGTAGGAGTTCTCGCCCACACTCCCGGTGGCCGCATCCCATGAAGCAACCAGGGCCCCGGCGCTGTGGGCTGCGGCATCGGAGTCCAGGTTGGTGACCAAGGTCAATTGCCGGCTTTCCGCTGGGGGGGACGTGAAGGAATTCAACACAATGTCCGTAACCGATCCCACATCGTCTCCGTTCTCATCCAGTCGCCACCCCTGAACGACAAGCCCTGCCGGATTTGTCAGATATCCGTTCCTGTCAAAGCGGAAGTTCCCTGCCCTGGTGTAAAAGAGGTTGTCTGAGTTCGCTTCCTTCAGGACAAAAAAGCCTTCCCCCCCTATGGCCAGATCTGTGGTGCTTCCCGTCGATTCGAAAGAGCCTTGTTCGAAAGAAGCTGCAACGTCTCCCAGGGCCGTCCCCCTTCCCACCTGAGACGAGCCCGATTGGGTGCCTACGGATTGGCTCAGGAGATCCTGGAAGGTAAAGGAACTTCCCTTGAAGCCCACCGTGTTGACGTTGGCTATGTTGTCCCCGATGATCTGCATGGCGTTTCCCAGACTACTCAAACCGCTAATGCCTGAAAAAAGTGCGCTTGAAAGTGCCATTTTTGCCTCCTGTTACAAGTTAGCTTTTACGACCCGCAAATATCTCAGATTGTCCGATGGCTCACGAGCAGCCTATGGCAAACCAGCCTGAAAAGCGTCTTCCATCCCGTCGCCGGTTCCTGAAAGCGCCGTCGCTTGAGGTACCTGAACGTCCCTGATCTGGGAGAAGCTAATGGGGATCGCCCCTACATAGACCGTGGGCGAAGAACCCCCGAGGCTTACGCGTTCCACCCTTCCTGAAATCATGGTGTCCGCGGCCACGGTCTCTCCGTTCTTCCCGATGGCAACAACTTCGAAACCATACATGCCGGCCGCCATATTGACGCCCGCATCCCCCACACCATCCCATTCAAGTTCCTGATTTCCCGCCTCGAGCACCCCCAAGGAGATCTTCCGGACGAGATTACCGTCTGAATCATATATCAGCGCCGTGCAGTCAGCCTCTTCTCCGATCTTGAAAGCAGCTTTCGTCGTGGTGCCTTCGCCAAGCGAAATGGTGTCCCCTTCGGCGGCAATCTCTTTTCCGATCAGGTTGAGGGACTCGAATTTACCGTTTCCCTCTTGAACTTCCTTGAGAGATTCCAGGTTCTGGTTCACGTTGTAGAGCTGTTCAAGACTGCTGAACTGGGCAAGCTGTGAGGTAAATTCAGTTCCCTCCATTGGATTCAAGGGATCCTGATGCTGCAATTGCGCCATGAAAATTTTGAGAAAATCATCTTTGCCGAGGCTGTCCTTGTTCTCCGCCTCATAGACTTCCTGCTGCTGGGATCCTGAGCCCAAGATAGCGTCGATCATTGAAATCTCCTCTTCTTCCCCTTG
>JARRRH010000378.1:0-4235 GCA_037380925.1 Deltaproteobacteria bacterium
GTCTTCATACACGCCCAAAACACCATAGACATCTCCGTGGCTATCCACCAGCGGTAACTTGGTCGTGTCTATCCACAACCGGACGCCATTCGCCTGCTGGAGTGGCTCGATAATATGCTGCTTCGGCGTCTGGCTGGCGATCACGAGCGCATCATCGGCGCGGTATGTTTCGGCTTCATGCCGCGGCCAGGGGAGGTCAAAATCGGTTTTACCGATAATGTCCTCCGGGGCCGAGATCCCAGCGGCGGCGGCAAAAACCTGATTGCAGCCCAAATACACACTATTCTTGTCTTTCCAGAAAATGGACTGGGGGGCGGTGTCCAGAATCTGTTTGAGCATGGCGCGGCTCTCGCGCAGTGCCGCATCCACCTGCTTACGCTCGGTAATATCGCGCACTACCACAAGAACCCGATCCTGACCACCAATGACAGCGCGCTTCATATTCACTTCAACCCAGAACAGGCGGCCCTCCTTATCCTTCGCTCTCCACTCAAAGAGTTGCGGCTCCCCCGTGGATGCCTTTTTCATCCAGGCAAGAGCATCTTTTTGGGTATAGGGTGGCTCGCCTGAGCTTAGGTTTTCGACCTTGATTTGAAGGGCCTCTTCGCGCGTGTAGCCATACATCATACCCATCCTGGCGTTGACATCGAGAATATCGCCAGTGGCCGGATCGTGGACGAAAATGGCGTCATTGACCGAATCAAAAATCGTCCTGAAACGTTGCTCGCTCTCTCGTAGTGCTGTCTCTGCCAGTTTTCGTTCCGCGATTTCCTGTTGCGCCTGTTGATACAACACAGCATTCTCCAGGGCAATGGCAGCCTGTCCCACCAATAATTCCAGTACTTCAATTCTTTCTGGGGTAAAGGTGTCGGTGGCCAGATTGTTTTCCAGGTAAAGAATTCCACTCAATCTCCCGCGGTTGAGCAATGGTATGCAGAGAACCGATTTAATCTGGTTTTGTTTCACATAGGGATCGTCAACAAAAAGGCCTTTTTTGGCAGCATCATCCAAAACTATGCTTTCGTGACTGCGGGCGACGTATCGAATGATTGACCGGCATACCACATCGCTCTCCTCGATTTCAATCGCTTGCAACGTCATAACATCTTTTAAATCTGCGGTTCTCTCCGCTTCAATGACCCATTTCCCGTCTTTTTCAAGAATGAGACAGCCCCGCTGCGCGCCGGCATTCTCAATGACGATTTCCATCAGCTTTCTCAACAACTCTTCCAGGATAATCTGTCCGAAAATAGCCTGTGAAGCCTTTATGACCGACTTCAGATCAAAACGGCGCAATCGTTCTGTATGTTCGACGAAACTCTCTTTGGGAGAGATCTGCGCTGGTGTCGCAAACCACTGGGGATGACGTTGCTCCAGGTCTTGCACTTTGGCCCAAGCCTGCCAGCGGTTGTAACAGTCATAGGCTTTTGTCATGTAAAGATGAGCGATCTCTTCTAGCCCATGGGAGCGATAAAATTCCGCCGCGAGCTCAAAGGCCAGGGCTTCTTCGTGCAGAAACTCATTCTCTCTGGCCCCCTGGATGGCCCTTTCGTAGAATGTCGCCGCCTCCCAATCCCGGCCTTCAATCCGGGCTTTCTCGGCATTCATCAAATCTTGTTTGTGTTGGTGATTCATCGGGGCGAAGCGCACCCAGACCTCAAGTTCTTCCAGATTGTGGTTGATCCGCTCCAGCATCTGGGCTTGTTCATCAGTAGTTTGTTGTTCAAACATCGCCGCATTGGCCAGGGTGTCATAGAAATAAAACAAGGGAGTCAGATACATACCAGCCCCGTACAGCAAGTATGCTTCAGTTTCTCGGAAGAAATTGACTGCCGCCTGTAACTGACCAAAAACATAGTGCAACCAGGCTTTATAGAAAAAGATCCGAACCACCTCGACAAAGTCGTTGAGCTGTAAGAACAAAGCCAGTTTTTCCTGTTCGTCATAGGCGTCACCCTTGAGAATCCAGGGGATCTCACTTTTGCCTTGCAGGTTGAGCGTGGCTTGATGGATCAGCAAACTCCAATCCTTCAACCCTTGCATTTGAACTTTTTGACACGTCTCCACCGCTTGTTGACTGACCACTTCTACTTTGGCCAAAGGAACACCCAAGAACAAATGATGCCAGGCGTGCCACCAGGCACAATAGGCAACGAACTCAAAACTACCTGAGGCCAAGCCCTTTTGCACCCCTTCGGCGAAAATGGGCAGGGTGTGTTTCAGATGGTCATACCGATGTACGATAAACCCACCGATAACCAAGCTTAGCGAGGCAATAAGGCTATCCAAATGATATCGTTCTTCATACAGTTGCAAGGATATGTTTGTCAGGAGACGCATTTTAGGGATATCGGGTAAAACTGCATTGAGCATCAAAGCAAAGCTAACGAGGATCACCGGCGCCCAGGGGGCTAAGCCTTGTTCAAGGCATAGCCTGGTAATCCGCGACACAAACACCAGGCAAAGATCCATATTTGAATTATAAGTCGGACCGTTTAATACTACCGCTATTTTATAGATTAACCCAACATCAGCAGGGGCTTCAGGGAGATGGGGTAGCGTTTCCAGCCGGGTCTCGGTCAACCATTCACTGGTTTCCTTCAATGAGGCGACCGCTTCTTCATGAGAGGGATTCCGAGTGATTGAAACCCCCATGGCTTCAAAAAAGCTTAAGCCCAGCTCAATTGCTTCAGCATAGATCCCGCTGGAGAGCAGACTCTGAATTTTGGCCAGTTTCACCTGGGCTGTGTCAGCAACGGTGTGGGCCCGGGCTTCGGTGATGTGAACAATCCGGTCCAATTGTTCAAAATCGCCGGTGAGAAAGAGGGTGGTAGCTAGTTGGGAATGAAGCCGTAACATCCGATCATAATGGCTGTCCCAGGCATCAACCGGCATAAAAGCCAAAGCTGTCTCCAAATAGAGTTGTACCGAGCGAAACGCCGCTGCCTCATACGCCAGATCGGCCGCGTGCATATTTAACTCAGCAACTCGAAGCCGTTCATTTTCATCGGTGATAAGTCGGTCGGCGTGATTGTAATGCTGCACAATCTCAAAGACCCGCTGATTCAGATCAGCTTCAGGTGTATTCATCAACAATAACCGTCCAATTTCTAAATGGACGCTTTGGTGTTCCTGGGCAGAAATCTGCGCATAGGCCGCTTGTTGAACCCGGTCATGCAGAAAGCGAAAGCATGCCTGGGTCGCCGTTTCAGGCAATTTATAATAGTCATCCAGGGGAATCAATAACCCTTCAGTAAGAGCTTCCGATAAGAGTTCCAAGATTGTGGAAACACTCCTCTGACCAATCAGGATCAGCGTCTGCAAGTCAAACTCATTCCCGATGCAGGCCGCTAACTGTAATAAATTGGCGGTTTCTGGGGAGAGTTTCTTGAGCTTCCCGGCCATCAGGTCAACCACGTTGTCGGTAATCTGTTGGGCGTTGAGCTGGGCGATATCCCATGTCCAGCGTCGGGTAGTGAAATCAAACTGCAACCACCCTTCCACATAGAGATTCTGCAAAAATTGATGGGTGAAAAAAGCATTGCCCTGCGTCTTTTCATACACCAGTTCGGCTAAGGCTTGAGTGTCAATTGGTGAACCAGCTAAACTCTCTTGAATGAGTTGGCACACATCTGCTCGTTGCAGGTTACCCAATTCGATAGTCTGCATTGTGATACTCGCAGCGGTCAGATCATTGAGAGTCATCATAAAGGGGTGAGTCTGGTCCACTTCGTTATCCCGATAGGCCCCTATCAGGAGTAAATAGGGTATCTTCTCACCCGTCAGGAGCACGTTTAACAACTCGAGCGAGGACAGGTCGGCCCATTGCCAATCATCAATGAACACGACGAGCGGATGCTCGGCCGTGCTGATGGCCTGCACAAAGTTTTGAAACGTCAAATTGAAACGGTTGCGGTTTTCTTGTCCGCCCAACTTCGACACGGCCGGTTGGGGACCGATGACTTTTTCCAGGCTTGGCATCACTTCCGTCAACACGGCCCCGTTGCTGCCCACGGCGGCTAAAATCGTGTCTCGCCACGCTTGCAAGGTTGTGTCTGATTCGGTCAGCAGGAACTCCGCCAACTGATTAAAGGCGTGGGTAAAGGCCGTATACGGAATGTTTTGGTGATATTGGTCGAATTTGCCGCTGATAAAATAGCCGCGTTTCCCGGTGATGGGTTTATGGACCTCCGCCACCAAAGCCGATTTCCCGACGCCGGCATACCCGGCCACCA
>JARRRH010000379.1:0-3460 GCA_037380925.1 Deltaproteobacteria bacterium
TTTTGGCGTCATGAAAATTCAGACCCGCAACGCGGACATTGTCATCGCTGGGGGTATGGATAACATGAGCCAGGCAGAACTTTACTTCCCCGGTGAAATTAAATGGGGATTGGGTGGAAAAGTGGACGCCAAGTGGGGATTCATGCCGAGAGGACATGGAGCCCTTTCCATGTGGGGCATTCCTTTATATGATAGGATTCAGCGGGCAAGGGTCATGTCCCAGCCCATTGATCGATATGGCGAATTGAATTCAATGATGACCTGGGCTGAAACAGCAGCAAAAAAAGAATCCATTAGCCGCGATGAAGCGGACAATTGGGCCCTAAGAAGCCATCAAAAAGCCATTGCGGCTATAGACTCCGGCAAGTTCACGGAGGAAATTGTGCCCATCCCGATTCCGAAAAAAGGGCGGGACCCTATACTGTTTGATACCGATGAAACGCCTCGGCGGGAGACTACTTTAGAAAAACTTGCGAAAATGAGACCTGTCTATCCTGATGGTGTGTGTACGGCTGGAAATTCCTCCAGCGAGAATGATGGTGCTGCAGCAGTAGTGCTCATGTCGGAGAAAAGGGCACGAGAACTCGGCTTGGAACCGATGGCCTATTTTAGGGCCTGTGCGATCGCGGGTACGGATCCGACTCTGACTTACCCTGCTGTTCCTGCTGCTGTAGAAAAGGCCCTAAACAAAGTGGGGATCAGGATGGACGACATCGACCTCATTGAAATACAGGAAGCTTTTTCAGTTCAAACCCTGGCTGACGCGAAGCTCATGGGCATTAAGGCCCATGAACTTGACAGGAAGGTGAACGTGAATGGTTCCGGCATCTCATTAGGGCATCCCATCGCAGCCACAGGTGCCATGCGGCTGGTGACCTTACTCTACGAGATGAAACGGCAAGGGGCCCGATATGGTTTAGAAACCATATGCGGCGGCGGGGGTCAAGGTATTTGTGCTGTAGTGGAGCGAAAGAAAGAAAAAAATGAAAGTTTAGGTTGATGCGTGAATTCACACGCTGCACATAGGCTCATTTAGCGGGCTGCTAGTGGAGGATCTGGCTGAGGAACAGCTTGGTTCGCTCGTGCTGAGCATGGGCAAAGAACTCCTCGGGGGTGTTGCCCTCCACGATTTGCCCGAAGTCCATGAACAGGACCCGGTGGGCCACGCTTTTGGCAAAGCCCATCTCGTGGGTGACCACGATCATGGTCATTCCCTCCTCTGCAAGCTCCACCATGACGTCCAAGACCTCTTTAATCATCTCCGGGTCGAGGGCGGACGTGGGCTCGTCAAAGAGCATGACCTTGGGACTCATGCACAGGCTTCGCGCAATGGCCACGCGCTGCTGTTGGCCCCCCGAAAGCTGCCCTGGATATTTTTTGGCCTGCTCTGCAATGTGGACCTTTTCCAGATAGTACATGGCGTTTTCTTCGGCTTCTTTCTTGGGGACCTTTCTGACCCAGATCGGTCCGAGGGTGAGGTTGTCCACGATCGTGAGATGGGGGAAGAGGTTGAAGTGCTGAAAAACCATGCCCACTTCAGCCCGGATCTTTTCAATGTTCTTGATGTTGTTGGTCAGTTCGGTGCCGTCCACCACGATCTTACCCCGCTGATGTTCTTCGAGGCGGTTGATGCATCGGATCAGCGTGGATTTTCCAGACCCCGACGGGCCGCAGATGACAATCCTTTCCTGCCTCTTTACCGTCAGGTCAATACCGCGGAGCACATGGAACTCCCCGAACCACTTGTGCATGTCCGTGATTTCGATCATCGGCGCATCAGACGCCCGGGGTTCCTTCATTTTTGCATTGTTCATAAGCCCCCCACTTCTTTTCACCTTTCTCCTGCGGACAGCTCCCTCTCCAGCTTCCGGCTGTAGTTCGACATGGAAAAACAACCCAGGAAATACAAAATAGCGATGAAGATATAGGCCTCCCGGCTGAAGCCCATCCACTCCGGATTGGAAAGCACGGACTGGGTGGTCTTGAGCAGGTCCCAAAGGGCAATGATAACCACCAGAGAGGTGTCTTTGAACGCAGAAATGAGAATGCTCACTGTGGGCGGGATCACGATCTTCAGGGCCTGAGGCAAAATAACCAGCCTCATGGTGAGATAATAGTTCAATCCTAGGGATTCAGCGGCTTCGTATTGCCCCCGTGACATAGCCTGGAGCCCTCCACGAATCACCTCTGCGATGTATGCGCCGGTGAACAGAATAATCGCCACCTGGGCTCTCAGGATTTTGTTGATGGTGATCCCCTCGGGCAGGAAAAGGGGAAAGATAATGGACGACATGAACAAGAGACTGATAAGGGGCACGCCCCGGATCAGTTCGATATAAAGAACGCACACCACCTTGACGGCCCGCATTTTGGATTGCCGCCCCAACGCGAGAATGACGCCCAAAGGATAAGCTGCTGTCAACCCAAACACGGAAAGAAGGAGGGTCAGGGGCAAGCCGCCCCACTGGGTGCTTTCCACGGATTTCAACCCGAAAATCCCCCCCTTCATGAGGAGCCCCATGACGAAGAGCCCCAGGATCCATCCATACCCCAAGTATTTGCTCCAGTGCTTCCGGTTCCTGCTGTAAAAGAGCAAACCAAAGAGAATGAACATGGCCAAGAGGGGACGCCACTGCTGGTCATAGGGAAAGAATCCAAAAATGATGAAACGGAAATTTGCGGTGATAACGGACCAGCAGGCACCCGTTGCTTCCCGGCAAGCTTGGCCGGTCGTGCTCCACGCGCTGTCTATAAAAGCCCACCGGAACAAGGGGGGAATGATTCTCCAGAGAAGGAACAGGGTCACAAGCGTCAGAATAGAGTTGAACCACCCGTTAAACAGGTTGTTCCTCATCCATCCAATGACCCCCACCTCTGTGATAGGGGGCTTGAGTACTTGCGCCGGTTTTTGTTGAACAAAGGCTTCCACGGACTGATCTCCGCTCCTCTACACCCCACGGTCGGAATGTTGAAATACTGGAACCATGGAATACTGGCTTCTTGAAAAACAGCACAGTGCTTTGTTTGGAAAATTCAATTTGATCTAGAAGGGCTTTACGGCAATCTTCCTTCTAAAATCAACATTCCAATATTCCAATATTCCATCATTCCGTGAGCGAGGCAAAAAATCAATTCTCCATAAATGCCCTTACTCTTCCCAAGCTGTACGGTTCCCGGAACACTTATCTCTCCACGAGTTTCACTTTCTTGTTGTACCAGTTCATGAACGCCGACGTGGACAGGCTGAAAACCAAATAGACCGCCATGATGATGGCCACGCCTTCAATGGCCTGTCCCGTCTGGTTAATGGTCGTGTTGGCAACGGAAACAAAATCTGGAAACCCTATGGCGACGGCCAAGGAACTGTTTTTGGTCAGGTTGAGCATCTGGCTGGTCAAAGGCGGAATGATGACCCTGAGCGCCTGAGGCAGGATGACCAAATTCAGCACAAGAGGGGGCC
>JARRRH010000380.1:0-3459 GCA_037380925.1 Deltaproteobacteria bacterium
GGGCTCCTCAGCGCCATTGTATTTGACAAAGAGGGCCGATTATTTAAAAATTGCAGCACCTTTCATCAACATCTTCTTCTCGGGAGGTCCGCGGTGATACACACAGCCACAGCCAAGCAGATAAAGGACGGCCTTGTAACGGACGTGTATTTCGAAAGAACGGAAAAGATTCTCAGGGCAAAGGGAATTGACAAGGAGGTGAGGGCAGAGTTCATCGCCAAAGGGCTCCCCGGTAAATGGAATTGGGCGGTTTTCGCAGGTGTGGAAGAATGTGCAGAGCTTCTCCAGAATCTTCCGGTGGATGTGCGGATCATGAAAGAAGGAACCCTTTTCCACCCCTTCGAGCCGGTTATGGAAATCCGTGGAAAATACCTGGACTTCGGGCGTTATGAAACCGCACTTCTGGGACTGATCTGTCAGGCCTCCGGCGTGGCCACCATGGCTGCCCGATGCCGCAAGGCGGCGGCACATCGGCCCGTGGTCAGTTTCGGGGCCCGCCGGATGCATCCCACGGTTGCGCCTATGGTGGAAAGAAATGCGTACATCGGGGGATGCAACGGTGTTGCCGTGGGCCTGGGCGCCCGCCTGGTTGGACAGGAACCGGTCGGCACCATGCCCCATGCCCTGATTTTGATCATGGGCAATACCGTGGAGGCCACCAAGGCCTTCAACGAGATCATCGAACCCGAGGTGGATCGCGTGAGCCTCATCGACACTTTTAATGACGAAAAAATAGAGGCCCTCAATGTGGCTGAAGCTCTGGGCAAAGACCTGTTTGCCCTTCGTCTGGACACCCCGGGTTCCAGAAGAGGAGACTTCCTCCAAATCATGGAAGAGGTGCGCTGGGAGCTCGATTTGCGGGGCTACAAGCATGTGAAGCTTTTCCTGAGCGGGGGCCTCGATGAGTATCAGATACTGAAGTACAATGCCCGTGCGGATGCTTACGGGGTGGGCACAGCCATAAGCGATGCGCCTGTTGTCGATTTCTCCATGGACATCATGGAAGTTGACGGCAAACCCGTTGCCAAAAGAGGCAAGATGTCCGGGTCCAAAAAGGTTCTCCGTTGTCGCCGGTGTTTTAAAACCACGATTGTCCCTGCCCGGAAAAAGACCTCACCTTGCCCCTGCGGGGGCAAAAACGAAGAGCTGCTCAACCCCCTTTTCAGCAAAGGCAAAATGAGAGGGGCACTACCCGGCGCGGAGGGTATACGGAGCTTTGTGCTCAAGCAGCTGGAAAAAGTGGAGCTGGATGAAGAATGGAGTGATGGAGAACTCGAGTAACGGAGTTCTGGAGTAGTGGAGTAATGGACAGGCCGATAGGGAGAGATGAGAATTTTCTTGTTCAGACCAACACGCCAGGACTCCTTGGTGAATTGATGATCTGTGTCCGTCACTGGCAAAATGGGCCTGCTCCATGCGTTAGGCCTGCGCAAGGATGGAGGATTGCAGAAAAAGCATCAGATAAAGGTCGACAGTCTCAGCCGGTTCATGGTTTACATTCTCGGACACAGACCGGACGAGTTCGGGCTTGTACCGGACAGCAATGGTTTCGTGTCCTACAAGGAGCTCCTCGGGGCGATTCATGAGGAACCGGGCTGGGGGTATGTCCGACGGGGGCACATCAATGAAGTCCTCCTGGGTAAGGATCGTGTCCTCTTTGATACAGCGGGCGATCGCATCAAGGTGACGGAAAGGCGATGGATACTGGATCTTGAGACCCCTGCTTCGTCTCCGCCTAAAATCCTCTACACCCCCATCAGGAGAAGGGCCCATGCCCATGTGATGGAAAAGGGATTGAAAGGGGATGGTTTCCTTGTCCTGTCTTCTGATAAAGACATGGTCTTGAGAATCGGCCTTAGAAAAGACCAGAAGCCTGTTTTGTTGGAAATCACCACAGAACCTGCCATGGAACAGGATATCTTTTTCTACGCTTTCGGAGACCTTTTCTTGGCCGCCGAGATCCCGGCCAGGTTCATCTCAGGCCCGCCCGTGGCCCAGGAATTCCGAGAAGCCAAGGAAGCGGCTCAAAAAAAGGGCAAACCTAAGCCCCGGGATTTTGCTCCAGGCACTTTTGTGATGGACATGAACAGAGACCCTGATCTTTCCCGAAAAACTCGAGGCAAGAAACGCGGCGGGTGGAAAGAGGGGGCCAGGAAGGAAAGGCGGAAGAGGAACAGGTAATGGAACATTTCAGTCCTTTTTCAAGTTTCTTTTACCCGGAAAGCATTGCTGTCGTCGGCGTTTCGGCAGAGAGAAGCAACCTTGGAAAAAACATTGTTCAGAATTGCCTGACCTTTGGATACCCAGGCGAGATCGTCCCTGTAGGTCTAAAAAAAGGAGTGGTTTTCGGACAACGGATTTATGGCTCCCTGGACGAAATCGATCGGGAGATCGATCTGGCCGTCATTCTTACCCCGGCAAAAACAATCCCAGGTATTCTGGAACAGTGCGGCCGCAAAGGAATCAAGTGGGCGGTCATCGAATCCGGTGGATTTTCCGAGACAGGAGAAGCCGGGAGACCTCTTGAAGAAGCCTGCACTCGCATTTCCCGAAAACACGGAATCCGATTCATCGGGCCCAACGGCATCGGGGTAACCAATTTGGAACAAGGACTGGCCCTTCCTTTCTGGCCCCTCCGGGAGGACCTTTCCCTGGGTCCGGTTTCCATCTTGGCTCAGAGTGGCGGGGTGGGCCTCAGCTATTTGAGTTTTCTTGTGGAGGAAAACATTGGAATCAACAAGTTCGTCTCCATGGGAAATAAGTTGAATGTTGACGAAAATGATCTCCTGGGTTACCTGATCCAAGACGAAGGTACCAAAATCATCCTGGTTCACCTCGAGGGATTCACCGACGGCCGGCGATTCATGGAAATCGCGTCCTCTTCCGAGAAACCCGTCCTGGTTCACAAATCAAACCGCTTCAAGACCTCGTCTCAGATTGCCCATTCCCACACCGCTGCTCTTTTCGCGGACGACGCCCTGGTCGACCAAGTCCTCGAACAGACAGGCTGTGTGAGAGTCAACACCATGAACGACGCCATGGATTACATCAAGTCCCTGACTCTGCCGCCCTTGAAAGGAAACCGATTGGCCGTGGTTTCCCGGTCAGGGGGACATGCCGTCATTGCAGCCGACGCTTGTGCCCACTATGGCTTCGAACTTCCTCCCTTTCCCGAGAACGTGCTGAAAGAAATCGAAAACCGTTTGAGAGCCCACGTCATCCACCTGCAAAATCCGCTGGATCTAGGCGATCTCTTTGAACTGGAATTCTATGAATACATTGTCGAGGAGGTGATGAAACGGGATAATGTGGACGGGGTGCTCTTGGGGCACGGATATCGACGGGGATTTGAGCAGGAACATTCCCGGATGCTTATCAGCAAGGTCAGGGATTTGGTGAACCGCTACCAGAAACCTGTGGCCCTGGTCATCTTTGCAGAATCCGTGGAGATCGACTATC
>JARRRH010000381.1:0-3454 GCA_037380925.1 Deltaproteobacteria bacterium
TCGGCATCGAATAGGCACGCCTTGAAGCCCAGTTTCGAGAGTTGGAGCGCCAGATTGAGGCTGATATTCGTTTTGCCGACGCCCCCTTTGCCGCTGGTAATGGTGATCGTCCTGCTCATAGGTCTCCTCATGGGTAGATCGCCCCGGCCACGCCCAGTGGACCGCTCAGACACTCGGGGCGGCGGCGATATCCACTGCGTTGTCTCCGATCTCGATGGCGAAAATCACCCTCTCGCACAGATACCGTGCCCGGATCTCATCAAAACTTTCACCCACGAACTCACCAAAAAGGGAACGATCCACTCCCTTTCCGTCGGATCCGGTCTTTGATGCGAGAGTCATATACCTCTCATGCATCTCATCTATGATGTCGTGTTCCATTTTCGGGTCAGACAGGACAAAGCTATCAGCGGCTGTCTTTTCGCCCGATCCGTGGGTCGTCCCCACTCCCTTGTGGAAAGAGGCCCCTTTCCCTTTCAGTTTTCGTTTGCGCGCTCGAAACTCCTGGATCATCTCATGGGGAATGACTCTGATGATTTCTGAAAGCGTTGTATCCCCCAGCTTCAACAGACCGTCGTCCAACATGGTTTTCATTCCCCTGTGGATCGCCAGGGATCTTAGTTGCTCCACTTGAGCCCTGTCGGTCAACGTTTTAGACATGTCCTTGTCCATCAGGAAGACTTCGGAGAGCAGTGTCCGGCCTTTGAAGCCGGTGAAGCCGCATGACTCGCACCCTGTCCCTCTGTAAAAGTTCAAATGGGAGGGGTATTCGTCAAACAGAAGATACCACTCTTCTTCCTCGGGCACATACTCCTGGGCGCAGGAAGGGCAGATGCGCCTGACCAACCTCTGGCCCAGGACGCAAGAAAGGGAGGAGGCGATCTGTGCCCGCTCCACTTCCAGATCCAGGAGTCTCGAAATGGAACTGACGGAATCATTGGTGTGAAGCGTGCTCAGCACGAGGTGCCCCGTCTGTGCCGCATCAAACCCTATTTTGGCGGTCTCATCATCCCTAATCTCCCCCACCAGAATGACGTCGGGGTCCAGTCGCAGGAAGGAACGCAGGAGCCTGGAAAAGGTCACGTTAATCTTCTGGTTCACCTGGGTCTGCATGATTCCCGGGAAACTGTACTCTATGGGGTCCTCAGCCGTGATGATCTTAATGGTGGGGTCGTAAATGAATTTCAGGGCCCCGTAAAGCGTGGAGGTTTTCCCGCTCCCCGTCGGACCCGTCACCAGGATCATGCCTGCCGAGCTTTTGAGGCGTCTCTTGAAGGGCTTAAGCACGTGGGGGGAATGGTTCAGACTCTCGAGGCCGATGTTGGCCTTTCGGGAATCGAGGATCCGGATGACCACATTTTCGCCTGAAATGGCCTTGCATGTCGCGACCCTGAAATCCAAGTCGGACTTTTGATTCTTGACTTTGTCGAAGTAATTGATACGAAAGACCCCGTCCTGGGGGAGGCGTCTTTCTGCAATGTCCAGGTTTGAGATGATCTTGATACGGGAAATAATGGAACCGGTCTTTTCCTGGAGTTTCTTCCTGAGCCAAGCGATATTGACGTCCCTGAGGACACCGTCGATCCTGTATCGGAGCTTGGCTCCCTCACGGTCCTGTTCGATGTGAATGTCGCTTGCGCCGTTACTGATGCCGTACTTGATGATAAAATTGACGATCTCTTCGGCCTCGATGTCCTGGACATCGTAGACCGGGCCGTCCTCGTCACGGCTGTCCAGGTCCTCGTCGAGTTGGATCTGCATGAAATCAACGCCCGGCGTTTCGCCCGAATCCCCTTCATCCTCTTCCCTTTCCTTCCACTTCACGCCTCCGAGTCGCCTGCTGTAAAGCACCTCGAAAAGCTCGCCGAACTTCTGCTCGGTGATCATGACACACGAAACGTCAAGATGATTGTAGAGTCCTCTCAACTCACGAGCCATGTAAATCTTCTCGGGCTTCATGATGCCCAAGGTGAGCTCTTTACCGTTCAGGGAGATGGGCAACATCATGTTCTTTTCTGCATACTTCTGACTGATGATGCTCGAGAGGATCTTTTTCTCGCGATCACTGTAGCTGAATCCGTCCAGGGAGTCGAAAGGGATATTGGCCTGCCTGGAGAGGGCCTCTTGCAGTTGTTCCGTCGTGATCCGCTTTTTTCGGACCAGGATTTCTCCGAGTGAATCCGAGCCGTGCTTTTGATCCTGAAGGGCCTTATTGAGGGTTTCCTTATCCAGAAAGCCCAGTTTGACGAGCATCTCCCCCAGCTTGAACTGCTTCTTGTATTTGTTGAGGACGAAATAGAGATCGAGAGGGTTGATGAGTCCAAGGTCGCATAGAATTTCGCCCAGAACCCTAGGAGATCTTTGAATCTTGAGGGCGTCTTCCACATCTTTGGCCGTGGCCATTCTCAACTGAACCGCCAATTCCCCCAATCTCGGCGCATCCATCTGCTCCTTCAGGAGATCCTGCAGATGATCCGCGGTCAGAAGGCCCTCGCTGATCAAGGCCTCTCCCGTGCGCTGGTCATGAGGCTTTCCTTTAAGACAGCGTTCAAGCTCCTCTTGGCTCACGAGCCCCTTGTCCACAGCCAACGATCCTATATTGCGCTTCAGCTCCGGCTGATCGAGCAGTCTCTCCAGGTCCCCTTCGGAGAGGATCCCGGTCTCCACCAGGATCCTGCCCAGGGGAAATTTCGCTATTTCAGCCTCCCTGCGTTGGATGGCAAGGGCTTCCTGAACCTCCTTTTCCTTCAGAAAACCCTCCCTGACCAACAGCTCTCCGATCCGCATTTCGCCGGGAGGAAGCATGGCCTCATTGGGCCGCATGTTTTCTTCGATCCGAACCTCTTGATTCATGTGGGCATATTCCCGGTACGCTTGAGATTGGTTCCGGCATCAGGCCGGCCGAAAGAGTTTTCTTTCAGGTTCCGGCCTGACGCGCCGCCTTTTCACAATCCCATGGAAAGGGGACGAATTTCATTTGCACGACATGCAAGTTAAATGCCACGAGGCCCTGGAAGGTCCCGCTCGTACGTCATTTCCCTCACCAGGCCTTTTGGATCCGATATTTCAGTCAGCGGTATGGCATCCTTAGTCAAACCTTTGACGGCGTCTCTGAAGAAGCCTCGCGTTCTCCTGCCGCATCCCGGCTGCGGAATACCCGCCGCCCGCAGGGCGGGTTCCATCCTTCCTTTTTCCTCTTTTCTCTCCCGGGTCCGGACAGGGATCCTCGTCGCTGACATCTTGCATTTTGCATTTTCCGGATCGTATGGTAGAATGCGTATCCGTCTGATCCCCCCCTGACGGCGCCGTGCCGTTTTCTCTTATGGAAATGCCGACTCGGTGGTGAACATCATGTCGTGGAACTTGTCCCAGTGGCCCGATTTCTCCCACAGCGAGCGGTCCACCACCTGGGGGGTACGCACCTCGGTGTAGCCGTTGTCGCGCAAGGTGCGGC
>JARRRH010000382.1:0-4951 GCA_037380925.1 Deltaproteobacteria bacterium
CGTAGAGGGTGAAAACAGCCTGCTCACCCTTAAAGAACTGGGGTATCCTGGAATCGCCGTCCCCCGCTTTTCTGATTTGGAAGCCCTGGATCAGGACAAGCTGAAGCTGGTGAATCACGTCTTCCTGTTGGTGAACCATGCGCCGGAAGCCCGGATAGCCGCCAGGGCCCTGGCGACGACTTTGGGATACAAGGCGAGAATTCTGAAATGGCCTTCAGCTTACAAGCGAGGGTACAGTCTCCGCCTCCTGGCAAAGGAAAAGGGAAAGCAGTTCAGGACCGCCGTATCTTCCATGATCCAGGCGTCGGAGTCCTTCTCTCCCTTTCGCTCTGCAGAAAAGGAACACCACCGGTTCTTCCAGGAGCTGGAAAGGGAAAAAGGCAAGTCGCTGCTGGGGTTGAGTGCAGGATTCGAAAAGATGGACCAGGCCCTGAGCGGCATTCGGGGAATCAACATTTTGGGCGGCCAGCCCAAAGCAGGGAAATCCTGTTTCTTCATGCAGATCTCAACAACGATGGCGCGAAAGCGCATCCCGGTCATTTATTTCGACTTTGAAAACGGCCGGCAGAAAATCTACGCCAGGACGTTATGCCGGCTCAGTCGGCTTTCTGAAAAGGAGATCAGACTTCAGACACCAGGGAAAGAAATATCCCACCGGCTTGAAGAAACGCGGAAAGAATTCAAGGACATGCTCCGGTATTTTCGCGTCGTCACCGAGCGAAAGCTGAGCCCCGATATCATGCGTCGGCAGATCGACTTCCTCCAACATGAAACCAGACAGGATAAAACGCTTGTGGTCGTTGACAGCCTCCACAAGCTGCCCTTCAAGAACCTCTCAGAAAGACGTACAGGCATCGATGAGTGGCTTCGTCATATGGAAGCCATCCGGGATGAGCAGCAGGTCTCTTTCCTGGTTATTTCTGAGCTCTCCCGCGGGGAGAGCGGACACTATGACGAGAAGCCCGACCTGAGCTCCTTTAAAGAATCGGGGGATATTGAATACAGCGCGGATAACGCCATGATTCTTTCACCCAACTGGGATCCCCTGGAGCCCTTCGCTCCAGAAGAGAGAAAAAGCACACTGTGGCTTGTGGCAAGCCGGGAAAGCAATCCGGGAAAAATTGCGGACTACGAACTGCAATACCCGTACTGGGGCTTCAGGGAACTATAGAGGAATAGAAACGTAGGGTGATTTCAAAGGGTCATCGCGTCTTCCGGTAGGACGAAGGGTCTTTGCTTCCCTCCAGTATGCGCCGCATCCGGTTTCGTTCTGCCCCGACTTTGCGGAGTTGCTCCTCCAAATCCTCTTTCTGTCCTGGTGGAGCCTCCTCGATGCACTTTTCCAACCTTTCCACTTCTTTTTCAAGCTGGTAAAGCTCTCTTGCAATGAGTCGAATAGACATGGTCCCAGTCCGAAATTTTCTCTCAATCAATTATATCGGGCAATGCATCGGGAGTGAATGCGAGCTTGGCGAAAACCTTCTTCTCCAGCTCCTTGCAGAGCTCGAAGTTTTCCTTGATCAGTCGGTGGATGACTTCTTCGTTTCGCCCGTAACGGACCAGGAGATAATTCAGCCTTTCTTCCAAGCTGACAACCCGACTGTCATTGACTCGCTTGTCGGCGTAATAGACGATCTCTTTTTCAACAACAGGGGCGGTCAGGCTGTAGCCGCGCAAGTGGACGTGCTGGCCCACAATCTCGGCAATCTCATCCAGCCGGTTTTGAAGACAAATTTCCTCTCCCATGGCCGCATGGTCCTGCCCTGTCCCGAGGCAGAGGGTTTTGGCAATGTCGTGCAACAAGGCTCCGGCCGTCACTTTTCGGAGGGAGAGCTTTTCCCCGGCCTCTACGAGGCTCCGTGCGATCAGGGAGGCCACCTTTTCAACCACGATTGAGTGGTCTTTGATGTGGTCCAGCATGCCGTATCTGTCCATGAGTTCAAAACATGTCTCAGCGGATGGGATCATAATGGCCTCGCCCTTATTCTGCTCCTTTAATCAGGAGAGCAAGAAATCTTCTAAATTCCTTCGGGGCACTAGGCTTTTCTTGCTTTGCGAGGCTCCCGGCCTGGTCCGGTCCTCACCAATGGGTGTAGGAAGTCCGTTTTGATTCTCTGTCCAGATTGCTGGTGAGGACCGGACGGCGGCCTCCCACCAGTCACTTCAGAAAAGCCCCATGCCCCTCGTACTGTTTAGATTGCATGCAAACAATTTGATGCCGAGCGTAGCAAACCCCACATCCCTGAAGAAGCGGAGGTCTGCTACAAAAAGCTAAGCCGCTTCCTAGGAAATGGCAAGTCCTATTGAAAGAATGTCTCCCCGGAGACGGCCTAACGCGCAAGGCACAAGGCGTAAGGCTCACGGCAACTGGAGGAACGGACTGAAACTTCATTGCGCCTTGAGGGGAACCGCCCTCCCGTGCGAAAGCGGCCACGGATTGAGGCGGGTGTTGACAAGGAGGCCCGTTATTTTGAGAATGAGGGAGCAGGGGATCCTTCCAGGAGGTTGCATCATGCAAAGAGGACGGGCAAAGAGGCTGGCGATCTTATTCCTCGTGACGGGGTTGGGGCTCACCGTGTTTATGACCGAGGGCTTTGCCGGCGATCCGGGAGAAGAGGAGGCCCGGTTCCAGCTCCTCCGGGAAGGGATGGTGGCCGAGCAGATTTCCCACCCTCCTGATTTTCGCGAACCGGTTCGGGGAAGAAGGGTTCTGGATGCGATGCGCCGTATTCCGAGACATCTGTTCATAAAACCAGCGGACAGACACAAGGCCTACGGGGATCACCCCATTCCTATCGGATACGGTCAGACCATATCCCAGCCTTACATCGTAGCCCTCATGACGGAAATGCTGACTGTGGCGCCGGGTCACAAGGTACTCGAGGTGGGCACCGGATCAGGCTATCAAGCAGCCGTTCTGTCTTGCCTCGCGCAAGAGGTTTACACCGTTGAGATCATCAAGCCTCTGGCGCGAACGGCTGCCGAGCGACTCAGGCATCTCGGTTACCGGAATGTGCATGCCAAGATCGGCGACGGATACTACGGTTGGAAAGAACGCGCCCCGTTCGATCGGGTGATCGTGACCTGTGCGGCCACCCTGGTGCCTCCACCCCTGGTGAAGCAGCTCAAGCCGGGGGGAAAGATGTGCATTCCTGTGGGGGGACACTATGCAATCCAGTATCTGACCATGGTTGAGAAATCACCGGATGGCCGAATAACGATGCGTAAAACCCTCCCTGTCCGTTTTGTGCCCATGACACGAGGATTGGATCAGGAATGAACCCCGAAGGACATCTATGAAAGGCCCATCGTCCACCGCCACGAAAACCCTCCGGCATGGCCTCCTTCTTTTTTCCACGTCAGCCTGTGTACTCGCCTATGAGATTGTGCTCATGCGCTTGTTGTCCATAAGCTTGTGGCACCACTTTGCCTACATGGTTATCAGCCTAGCCATGCTGTTCACCTACCTGTGTATGGCCGGACCTTTCCTTTTAGCCGGAGGGATTGTGGGGATTGTCCTCACAGGAGCCGGTGAAGAGGCGCACATCCTCTACGGGGTGGATCTTGCCGGGGCGGCATGCGGCGCACTGGCGATCGTTCCCGCCTTGTATGTGGGGCCTCCCTGGGTTCTGTTACCCGCCTTGGGGGGGTTGCTGCTTGCCGGAGCCGTGGGGTGCGCGACGCGCATGCCCAAACCATCCAGAGGCTTTCTGTTCCTCTTCCTGGCAGGGTGTGCGGTGGCCGTCGCCTACGGGCTCATGCCACCACACCCTCGAATGCATCACACCAAAGCGCTTCCAATGACCCTGGCCTTCCCGGATGCGCGGATCGAGACGGAAAAGGCCGGGCCTCTCGGAATGGTTCAGGTGGTCGGAAGCGCCCTTATCAGGGATGTGCCGGGGCTCAGCCTGACCTTCGGGCTCAACCCAGAGGTAAGCCTTCCCGAGCAGAAGGAAATTTTCCTGGACGGGGATATTCTGGGGCCGATTGCGTCATTTCGTGGGGACCTAGATGAATTGGCGTACCTGGACGCGACCACCATGGCCCTTCCCTTTTACGTCCGGTCTCCGGGTAAGTGCCTTGTCGTGGGCGCCGGTGGGGGCCGGGAGGTGCTCCTTTCACTCGGCCACGGGTCTTCCGAGATCGTTGCCCTGGAGGCGAACGAACAGGTTGCCAATCTCCTGAGGGGGCCCTATGCCGGGTTTTCGGGGCATCTGTACGCGAGGCCGGAGGTCCGGGTGGAGGTCCGGGAAGCCCGCCAGTTCCTACATGCCACCAAGGAAAGCTTCGACCTGATCCAGCTGTCCCTTCTAGACTCTTTCGGGGCTTCGGCCGGGGGGCTTCGCTCCGCTGCAGAGAGCTATCTCTACACCACCGAGGCTTTTTGCCTGTACTTGTCCAGGCTTTCCCATGCAGGGATTCTCTGTGTGACGCGGTGGCTGAAGCTTCCCCCGCGGGATTCCCTTCGGCTTTTGGCCCAGGCCAGAGAGGCATTGGAAAAGATGCCGCTGACAGACCGTCCTGAGAAGCACGTGCTTTTTATAAGGAGCTGGAAGACCTGCACCATCCTGGTATCCAAATCGCCTTTTCTGCCGGATGACATTCGGCGCGCTCGATCCTTCTGCGAAAAACGCCAATTCGATTTCGCCTATTATGCCGGTATGCCGCAGAAGACGGCGAATCGCTTTGACGTACTCAAGGAGCCATCCTACTACTTGGGCGCCAAGTCTCTTATGGGCGTGGGAGCAAAAGAGTTCTTAGACAGATACGTCTTTGACGTGTCGGCCACAAGGGACGACCGCCCTTACTTCTCCCACTTCTTTCGTTTGGGCAAGGCAAAAACCCTTTTTCAGCAGCTTGGACGGGAATGGCTTCCTCTGATTGAACTGGGCTATTTGTTCGTCATCGCCACCCTCGTTCAGGCCCTGTTGGGGAGCGGCCTACTCATCTT
>JARRRH010000383.1:0-10064 GCA_037380925.1 Deltaproteobacteria bacterium
CTTCAAAAACAACTGGATCAGTTGCTGGGTTAAGGCTGACCGCGTGCCCTTCGAAAGCGAATCCCATCAAGCTTGTGCTGCCTTGGCATACAGAGGTGAAATACTTCTCAGAGTTTGGACCGCGCCTTTCAAGACTTCCAAAAAGCGGTTCACGTCTTTTTCAGAGTTTTCCATCCCGAAGGTAATCACCATCGTGCCCTGAGCATCCGCGAAATCCCGGCCTATGGACAGTAAGACGTGCGATGCCTGGAGTGCTCCTGCGGCGCATGCCGATCGGGTGGAAACCGCGATATTCTCCTCATCCAGCATTAAAACCACGCTCTCGCCCTCAATGTACTTAATCGACACCGAGACTAAATTGGGCAGACTGAACTCCGGGTGGCCGTTCACGTAGTACTCATCAATATAGTTGTGCAGCTCGTGCAGCATCTTGTTCTTGAGCTTCTGGTAATGGGCCATTCTCGTGTCCATATCCTTTACGGCCGAATCTGCCGCAACGCCCATTCCTATAATGCCTATCAAATTTTCCGTGCCCGCTCGCTTGTTGTTTTCCTGCACACCGCCGTCCAAAAGGGGCCACACCTTGGTCCCTCGGCGAACATACAAACCGCCCACGCCGGTGGGTCCATAGAAGGCGTTGGAAGCGAAACTCAAGAGGTCTACCCCAAGCTGCTGAACATCAATGGGTACAACACCAACCGAGTCCACCGCGTCGGTGTGGAAGAGCACCTTTTTTTCTTTGGTGATTTTGGCGATCTCTTCAACAGGCTGGATTGTTCCGATTTCATTGTTGCTGTGCATGATGGAAACGAGAACCGTATCTTCTCGAATAGCCTTGGCCACGTCATCGGGATTGACTCGGCCGTATTCGTCCACCGGAACGGACGTGACCTGAAAGTCCATCATCTTGAGCCGCCGCAGACTTCTAAGAACCGCATTATGCTCAATGTTGGATGTGACCACGTGCTTCCCTTTGTCTCTTAAAGCCAGGGCCACACCTTTGATGGCATGGTTGATCGATTCAGTGCCGCCGGAGGTGAATATAACCTCCTTGGGGACCGCGGCGTGGATCAAATGAGTCACGGATTCTCTGGCTTTTTCCAGAGCCTCAGCAGCCTTGTCGCCCAATTTGTGCTGGCTCGAAGGATTGGCATAATTCATCCTGATGGCTCTTATCATGGACTCTTGCACCTCAGGCAGAAGCGGATTTGCCGATATGTGATCTAAATTTACGATGTTCATAAGAATGGCCTCTCTTTCCTGGAAAAAAATCAATGGTGTTTTCCGGTCTCTAATTGACAGGCCGGACAATAAGTCTCCCCTTCAGGCAACTCGGTATCACAGTAAGGGCAGTAACAGGTGTCACCATGGTTGTGCTCGTGTTTTTCTTGACGCTTTTGTCCAGGCCTTGTTTTGCCGGTTTTGCGGTCTTCGTAGTCCTGAATGGCCATATGGAGAGCGTCAGCACCCAGATTGGAGCAGTGCAGCTTATTTTTTGGCAGTCCCTCCAGGGCATTGGCCACGTCCTTGTTGGAAATGTTTCTGGCTTCTTCAACGCTCTTCCCCTTGGCCAATTCCGTCAACATGCTGGACACCGCAATGGCAGCGCCGCAACCAAAAGTCTGAAATTTTATGTCACTGATACGCTCATCCTCTACCTTGAGATAAACGGTCATCATGTCACCGCACAGGGGATTGCCGACCTCCCCCACGCCGTCAGCGTCCTCTATCGTACCGACATTCCTGGGATTTTTGAAATCAGGAGATCAACCTGGAAAGCTTGACAAATCTCTCAGACAGTATAATTTCTAGTTAAATAGTATGAAATAAAGAGTGTGGGTCTGGGTCGAGCTTTGACATTCTGTCAGGGTTGAACCAGCCTGGGGAATCTGCGAGTAAGGATCTGGCGATGAAACTGTCCACGAAAAGCCGCTACGGCACACGCCTGATGCTTGATCTGGCCAAGCATTACGGCGACAGCTATACACAACTCAAGGACATTGCCAGCCGTGAGAATATTTCCTTGAAGTACCTCGAGCAAATTATGATTCCCTTGAAGAAGGCCAAACTAGTGGAAAGCGTACGTGGCGCGGGGGGTGGCTACAGGTTGGCGAAACCGCCCAAAAACATCTCAGTGGGCCAAGTCGTTGCCCTGTTGGAAGGGGGCGCCCAGCTCATTGATTGCGGGGCGAAGCCCGATTCATGCAAGCGCTCCGAAGAATGTAAGACACGAAACCTCTGGATAGAGACCGCTCAGGCCATGTATGAAAGACTCGACCGGGTCAGTTTACTGGACCTCATCACATCGGATAAAGAAATTTGAGAAACCATGGGGAGCGCCGAATCAGATTCCTCAGATTCTGGATTAGCCATGAAAATTGTTTCCATTGCACTGAGCAAGAAAAAGGGAACCAGGAAAACACAGGTCCGAGAAGCTTTCGTCATTGAGGGCCACGGTATACGAGGCGATGCCCATGCCGGGGCTTGGCACAGGCAGATCAGCTTCCTTGATGCAGCCCAAATAGAAAAGTGCCGCTCATCCGGTTTGGATGTAACTTTCGGCGATTTCGCCGAGAATATTGCCACAAGAGGCGTCGACTGGAAGAGGGTGCCCGTAGGAACGCGCTTTAGATTAGGCCGTTCGGCCGTTGTGGAAATCACCCAGATCGGCAAGGAATGTCATAAGAAGTGCGCCATATATTACCAGGCCGGCGACTGCATTATGCCGCGAGAGGGTGTGTTCGCCCAGGTTCTGGAGGGAGGCTCGATCCGCTGTGGTGATGCTATAAAAGTCTTGCCGGAAGATTTCACCGTTCACTCTGCTCCATCACTTTCAGCAATCGAAAAAGGGTTTGATTGACCGGAGTAGGTATGCCGAGTCTCTCGCCAAGGACGTTCACCTTTCCAGCGAACATGTCCACCTCGGTCTTCCTTCCAGCCTCAACGTCCTGAACCATAGAGGTTTTTCCCTCAGGTGACATCGCTGAAAGAAAGGGGTAGAAGTCCTGGATGTCTTTTTCTTCAAGGTGGACACCCATGGCTCCGGCGATTGTGATAACCTCCCTCATGGCTGCTTCCATGAGTTCTCTGGCCTCATGGAATTGCTGAAAAATGCCGTATGTCGCCCGCAAGACGGCCGAGACTTGATTCATTCCCACATTAATCATGAACTTCCACCAGAGAACGCGAACCATATCCTCAGGCGTCTCGTATAGGATGCCGGCGCGATCGAAGAGTGACTGGAGGCCCTTGACCCTCGTGGTAAGAATATGATTGTCCGCCTCGCCGAAAAACAGCCTGCCCTGCTTTGAAAAGGATACCCTGTTCCCGTCTCGGACCGCATCGATCCCCACCACAACGGCGTACAATACTTTTTCCATCCCGTATACCGTGCCGATCTGTTCTTCACTGTCAATGCCGTTCATAACGGACAGAATGGCGGTGTGGGGTCCAACCACGGGCCTCATATCCTGAATAGCTTCGAAAAGGTGATAGTCTTTGACGGCCACGATAAGGAGATCCGCAGGAGGCACCACCTCTCCAGGCCTGATCACGGGGAACCGGTAGGTTTTGCCGTTCACTATCAGCCCGCGCTCTTTCAGACGGTCACAGCGTTCGCCCTTGGCCAACAAGGATACGGACTCGCTGTCCATCTCAGCGAACAGACTGGCATAAGCCGCCCCCATGGCGCCCGCCCCGATAATGGAAATTTTCTCAAAGGTTGACATGTTTCAATATCAATCCAGTCGCATATCGGTGAGCTGAGGTCAAGAGAAAGTTTCAGCCGGGGTTGACGCTGAGAGGGGATTTTAATAAAGTGAGCGCGGCATGCTCGTCGACGTCACAGAGAAGACTTTGAAGCGCCAAAGAGTGAGGAGAAACCATTTCCCTCCCTTGGGAGTGGGATGACTGCAACTGCTACCGAAGAGGAGGTCTGGGTCGGCCGTGGATCCCGTGGCTTTTATCGTCGTCATCTCTGTTCTTGGCCCCATCGTGGGTTCAGGGCTGGGAATACTCAAGAGACCCTCCTTTAGTTACATCTGCAATATGCTCTGTTTCGCTGCAGGCGTCATGCTGGCGATATCTTTCCTGGAACTCATCCCGCAAAGCATCCATCTGGCTTCCAGCGGAGTGTGTGTAGCCGGCTTGGTTCTCGGATCAGTCATGATGTACGGCCTCGATAAGATCATACCACACCTCCATCCGGAATTGTGCACACAGGAGCAGGGCTGCAACCTTGAGAGAACGTCCATTTACTTGATTCTCGGGATATTCCTCCACAACTTCCCGGAAGGCATGGCCATTGCTATCGGATCCGTCACCGAGGTGCGGGTCTCCATTGTCATTGCTCTGGCTATTGCGATCCATAACATTCCCGAGGGCATTTGCACATCTGCACCTTACTACCACAGTACAGGGGCGCGACTGAAATCTTTTCTGCTATCCTCTTCTACAGCCTTTCCTATTTTGACGGGTTATCTTCTCGCAAGATACCTCTTTCAAACTATCCCAGAGCCTGTTATCGGCTTCATCATCGGGGCCACAGCAGGTTTGATGATTTATATCACGGCAGACGAACTGATTCCCACGTCCTGTGCCGGAACCAATCACCAGACCATCTTTTTCCTCATGGTGGGAATCATCTTTGTGATTTTTCTTGGGCTCATTGACCTTTGATCTCCTCCTGCATAGGGTCAGGGCATCCGGCTCAAGAAACTTAAAGGCTTATAGCCCGGCTTCTTTAGGAAGGGCCTGGTAAGGTGGGACCGTGAAAGAGAAGATTCTGCTCATTGTTGTCTGTATCGCCGGTCTGTCCGCGGTCTTTTACGGCATGGCCGAAAAGCATGATGTGGTGTTCATCATCGGCTTAATTCTCGTTATAGGCGCCTATCTGGTGATTCGCAAAAGATTGAAGGCCTCTTTGGAGGGAATAGATGAACGAGGCGTTGATTGAGAGGGTTCGAACCCTGGCCCAATGGATGTATGAATCCCAGCATCTGGTCGTTTTCACAGGCGCCGGTATCAGCACAGAGTCAGGACTTCCTGATTTCAGAGGGCCCTGATTTCTGAGGGCCTGACGGGCTTTGGACGTGGAGGGACAAGGGCCTTCCCCCGAGACCCATGGACGCCCCCTGGGACAAGGTAGAGCCCAACACCGGCCACCTGGCCATTGTGGAGCTTCAGAACCTGAACAAGCTCAAGTTCCTGATCTCCCAGAACGTGGACAATCTGCATCTAAAATCCGGGATTCGGCCGGACCTGTTGGCGGAACTCCACGGGAACATTGCAAAACTCCGGTGCAGGCGCTGTGAGGAAACGGTTGACCGGTCGGAAGGGCGGACCCGTTGCCGGTGTGGGGGAGCGTTGGTCAAGAGCGTGGTTGATTTCGGCGAATCCCTGCCGCAAAAAGATCTCATGCTGTCCTATGAGCACGCCAGGAAAAGCGACCTCTTTGTGGTCGCGGGTTCTAGCCTCGTGGTGACCCCGGCCGCCGATATGCCCCGTGAAGCTCTCCTGTCAGGGGCCAAGCTGGTGATCATTAATCAGGGCGAAACGCCTTTTGACGGGATGGCCAGCCTGAGGTTTCATGAGGGTATCGGCGATGTGCTCCCTCGGGCTGTGAGAAGACTCAGGAAGCTGATGGGATTTTTCGAATAATTGACTATTCACTATTGAAGATTGATGGTTTGAGTCATGCTCAATATTCCGCTCCGCAGGCCTTGCCAGGCCAGAGAGAGGCGGTTGGGGCGATCCATCACTCCAGTTCTCCAACACTCCGTTACTCCAATCTTCTGAGGGGGAAGCTATGTCAGAAAAAGTGATCATTTATGGAAAGGCCGGGTGACCTTATACGAACCAAGCCAGGTCGGCCTACGGGGAAAGAGCTGAGTATGTTGATGTCAAAGCGAATAAGGACAGGCTGAAGGAGATGCTGAAATTCTCCAAAAACGTCCGTGAGGTCCCGGTCATCGTGGATGGAAAAAAAGTGACCGTAGGATATGGAGGAACATGAGGGGTTTAAGGGATCACGGTTGTGGTCCTTAAAGGGGAACACCTCTACATATTGAATTTCGCTCTTGACAGAGCCCAATATGTTGTGATAAAAATACTCCAACTTCAGTGGGGCTGATGTCTTGGCGCCACGCAAAGTGCTTCTTTTTTGTACAAGTCACACCCAGGGCCAGCGAGTGGCCCTATCATTTGGGGCCTATCTGCGAAGACCGGGTCCAACAGCAATCCAGAAGAGGGAAGAGAGATGTTTGAGGAAATCAAGAAGCGGGATGGACGGGTTGTGCCCTTTGATTCATCAAAGATCACGTCGGCTATTGCTCAAGCAGGGAAAGCCACCGCCGAGTTCGGGAAAAAGGAAGCCAAGAAACTCACCCTTCGGGTTCTAACCCTGGCCCATGAACTGCGCCTGGGTCCGTGTCCCGAAGTGGAAGAGATCCAGGACATCGTGGAGAGGGTTCTGCTGGATTCGCCTTTTTACAAGACCGCCAAGGCGTACATCCTTTATAGAGAGCAGCACGCTCAAATCCGAGCCATCGTGGCCAGTGCCAGCGTGGACCTGGTGGAAAACTACATCCAGAAACTGGATTGGAAAATCAATGAAAACAGCAACATGTGCTATTCACTTCAGGGACTGAACAACTACATTTCATCCGATGACGCGCACAAGAGGGGGGATTTCCACATCCACGACCTCAGTCTCCTCTCGGTCTATTGCGTGGGATGGGATCTTCTGGATTTACTCAGCAATGGCTTTAAGGGTGTGGAAGGAAAGGTGGAGAGCTCTCCCCCAAAGCATCTGAGATCGGCGCTGGGCCAGATTGTCAACTTTTTTTACACCCTGCAAGGGGAGGCTGCAGGTGCCCAGGCAATCTCCAATTTCGATACCCTCCTCGCCCCTTTTGTTCGCTACGACTGTTTGGAGTTCAGGGGGGTGAAACAGGCCCTTCAGGAATTTGTTTTCAATATCAATATTCCGACCCGCGTTGGCTTTCAGACCCCCTTCACCAATATCACTTTGGATCTTAAAGCCCCCACCGCTTTGGAACACCAGTACGTGGTGATCGGGGGAAAGGAGCAGGGGGAGACTTACGGAGAGTTTCAACCTGAAATGGACATGATCAACCGGGCTTTTGCCGAAGTGATGATCGAAGGAGATGCAAAAGGCCGTGTTTTTACCTTCCCTATCCCCACCTATAACATCACGGCCGACTTTGACTGGAATAACCCGAACCTTGACATGATTTGGAAAATGACCGGGAAATACGGCATCCCCTATTTTTCGAATTTCGTCAATTCGGACATGTCTCCTGAAGACGCAAGGTCCATGTGCTGCCGTCTCCGTCTTGACAACCGTGAACTTCTCAAAAGGGGAGGCGGGCTTTTCGGAGCGAATCCCCTGACCGGTTCCATCGGCGTGGTTACCGTCAATTTGCCGAGAATCGGGTATCTTGCTTCAGGCGAAAAGGACTTCTTTGCGCGCCTCCGCAAAATGGTGCATATGGCCAAAGAAAGCCTGTCTATAAAGAGAAAGATTCTGGAAAGATTCACGGAAAAAACCCTCTACCCCTATTCCAAGTTTTATCTCAGAGAGGTTAAGAAGGGCACCGGGTTTTACTGGAAGAATCATTTCTCCACGATCGGCATCATCGGCATGAACGAGGCTTGCCTGAATTTTCTTGGCAAAGACCTTGGGAGCCCGGAGGGTCTCAACTTTTCCCTTAAAGTCATGGATTCCATCCGAGAACTCATATCCGAGATACAGGAAGAAACGGGCGATATTTTCAACCTCGAAGCAACGCCCGGGGAAGGGACCTCTTACCGGCTGGCCATGCTCGACAAAAGGCAGTTTCCTCAAATCGTATGCGCCAATGAAGCAGAATATACACAGGGCGCATCGCCTTTTTATACCAACTCGACCCAACTTCCGGTCAACTACACGGACGATTTGCTGGAAACTCTGATGCTTCAGGATGAACTCCAGTCTAAATACACCGGGGGAACGGTCCTGCATGTGTATTTGGGAGAGATGGTCAAAGACGTCGAGGCGGTGAAGGGACTCATCAAGAAAGTCGTTACCCGTTTCAGGCTACCCTATTTTACGCTTACCCCCACCTTCAGTGTCTGCCCATCCCACGGATATCTGAGCGGTGAACAGGAGCAGTGCTCGATCTGTGGTGCTGAGACGGAGGTCTACTCGCGAGTTGTGGGTTATCTGAGACCTATCAAGCAGTGGAATGACGGAAAGAAAGAAGAGTTCCGTATGCGGAAAGCCTTCAAGATGGATTTCAGGGAAGTCGTTTCCCTTGAGGCCGCCACGGCCGCCAAAGGGTTAAATGAAGAACAGGATGAAAAAACCCTGTCCGCGAACAGACGGCCGCCGATCTCGGTAACCGCATAGGCACTGATCCATGGTCTTGGCTGGATTACAAAAAAACTCCTTCATCGATTATCCCGGCAAATTAAGTTGCGTCTGCTTTCTTTCAGGGTGCAACTTTGATTGCCCTTACTGCCATAATCCGGGTCTGGTGAGGCGCGGGAGCTCAACCCAGTCGGTTTTGGATGAAAAGGGATTCTTTCGTTTCCTTGAAGAGCAAAAAGGGTTTCTCGACGGTGTGGTGGTTTCGGGCGGCGAACCCACTTTTAGCGCCGGGCTCTTCTCTCTGTGCGACAAGATCAAAAACCTCGGCTATCCCGTAAAACTGGATACCAACGGCAGCCGACCTAAAGCCATCGAGGCTCTTATCCGCAAGAGCCTGGTCGACTATATCGCCATGGACATCAAGACAGACCCCGGACATTATCCAGGGTTCATTAGGAAGGACTGCGATCCCGAGTCCATTCTGGCAAGCATCCGGCTCATCATGGAATCGGGCCTATCTTACGAGTTCAGAACCACCTGTGTCAGGCCGATCATTGATGCCCACATCATCGCAAGTATCGCCAAAATAATCCAGGGCGCTGAGCTCTATGCTCTTCAGAAGTTTCATGATGTGGAGGTCTTGCACCCTGAGTTCTTTCAAGGGATCGCGGCGGGCTATGGCGATGAGGATATGGTCTTTCTCAAGTCGATCGCCGAGCCCTGGGTCGAGACCTGCACGATCCGATGAACTCCGCCCCCTTCCGCTGTGTCCAGTTTTGCTTCAGAGCAGTCAATGACACAAATTGAAAATGTCAAATGTCAAAGCGGAGCAAGTTATCGCCCTGTCCGGCACTTCATGGCTCCAGCAAGGATTGAAGATTCCGGAAGCCTGTTCCGGTGAAAGCACAAGGCGGCTTCCGAGGGAACTGGTTCTCTATAAGCCGGTTGACTTTTCCAGCTTGAGTGATAAGTTTTTTTATAAGCGGCCACGAAGGCCGGCGTAAATTTCCTTCCATGATTGAGGAGTTATCAGCCAGGAAGGCTAACGGCTCTCGGAGGTCCGCTTATGGAGCAAACAAAAATTACTCCGGAACTGATTGAAAAGACGATCAAGTTTCACGGTCATAACTGCCCGGGGGTATCTCTCGGTATTCGTGCGTGCGAGCTTGCACTTTCCGAGTTTGAACGGGCACCTGATGAGGAGATCGTGGCCGTGGTGGAGACCGACATGTGTGCTGTGGATGCCATTCAGTACTTGACAGGGTGCACCTTTGGCAAAGGAAACCTGATCCACCTGGACCACGGTAAAAACGTGTTCACCTTTTATCGCCGGTCGGATGAAAAGGGGATGCGCATTTCTGCACGGCCTGAAGTTTTCAGCGAAATCGATGAGGACGTGGCAGCCCTTCAGAAGAAGGAAGTTCAGCAGGAACTCAGTGCCGATGAAGAGAAAAGGCTGACCCAGGCCAGGGTCGCCCGGATTCAGCGGATCATGTCAGCCCCGCTCAAGGAACTTTTTGAAGTCAAGCCGGCCCATGGGCCCATACCGAAAAATGCGCGAATCCTGGAAAGCCTCGCCTGTGAGGCGTGTGGCGAGAAGACCATGGAAACACGGACCCGCCGATTCATGGGCAAGACGCTCTGCATTCCCTGCTTCGAGGCCCTGGAAAAGAGAATTTGAGTGGCGGGAGTG
>JARRRH010000384.1:0-3440 GCA_037380925.1 Deltaproteobacteria bacterium
TATACAAAAAAGATGGACGCCACCCTTGTGATTGATGATTGATGATTGATGATTGAAAAACTAATCGCCAATCGCCAATCGACAATAAGAATGGTAAAGCCCATCATGTGGAGACGGACGCCACCTTGAATTTGGGGGAGCCGTAATGCATTGTAATGTTCAGTCTTAGGAGTGTAGCATGGATATTATTATTGAAGTACAACGTTTTCATCCGGAAAAGGATAAAGAACCGTATTTACAAAAGTATAACATCCAAATAGAAAAGACTCAGCGCATACTTGATGCGCTTATGTACATTGCCAGAAACATCGACGGAACTTTGGGATTCAGAAAAAGCTGCGCTCATGGGGTCTGCGGATCTGATGCAATGGTGATCAATGGCAAAGAGGGATTGGCGTGTAAGACATTAATTCAAGATGTCGCGCAAAACGATGGCAATACGATCTCTCTCCAGCCTCTTAAGCATTTACAAGTCGAGAAGGATCTGATGGTGGATCAAACCCCCTTCTTGCAGAAGTTTAAAGCTGTCAATCCCTATTTTATGGCCAAAGAGCCTCCTCCTGGAAAGAAAGAGTATCTTCAATCCCCGGAGCAAAGAAAAGCCATCGATGATGCGACCAAATGCATCCATTGCGGGGCCTGTTATTCAGCCTGCCCTATTTTGGATACAAATCCGCAGTTTCTTGGTCCGGCGGCATTGGTTCAGGCCGCCCGATTTATCTACGACACGCGCGATAAAGGTCTGGAAGCGCGGATAGACCTGCTTGATCATCCGGATGGTGTCTGGGCCTGTGAAAATCATTTTGAATGCACGAAGGTCTGCCCCAGAGGCATTAAAATTACAAAGCTTATTAATTTGACAAAGAGAACGATAAGACAATATAGAGAAGAGAAGGGTCAGGTAACAAGGGAAACCAGGGATCTCAAACAATAAAGGGAACTGCTCAGGCATCTCCTTTCCAAGAGCTCAAGCTCATGGCTCAAAGCATAAGGACCCTAAAGGGCACTCCAAAAGCTGGCTTCAGCCTGCTTGAGCTTTTAGCCCTGACATTGATGTCTGGGCAACTTTAAATACAATGACTTCACTCACTCCAGACAATCTTCAATATCTTGAGGAGCTTTACCAGGAATGGGAAAACGATCCCCAGACTGTTCCACAGGACTGGGATCATTTTTTTAGCAATAACCTTATTCAACGGGATCAAAAACCGCAGCCTCAAGAAACCGATCAACTCACCTATAAACAGAGCCGCGTGAATAGCCTGATCTGGGCATATCGAGATATCGGCTATATTTTTGCAAATCTCAATCCCCTTGGGAACTATCGAACCCCGGAATTAGAATACATGTATCTCACCATGAAAGGGGTCTATCAGAATCTGGAGTTGGAGGATTTTAAATTAGACGAGGAAGATCTAGACCGGGTGTTTTATTATGGGAGAGAAAAGAACCAATCCCCTAAATCCCTCAGGGAAATCATCAAGAAACTTAAAGAGACCTACTGTTCGACAATCGGATTTGAGTTCCTCCACATTCAGAACAAAGTCATGCGGAACTGGCTTCTTCGCCGGATTGAAGACGATCAAACACCCTGGCCGGCCCATGAAAAAATACGTTTTCAAAAGGATCTGAGCAAAGCCGAGGAGTTTGAACACTTTATCCAGTCAAACTTTATTGGCCAGAAACGGTTCTCCCTGGAGGGCGGAGAGGTGTTGGTTCCGGCTCTCCACTATTTGTTCCGGACTTCCATTGGTCAGAATATCCAGGAAATTGTGCTCGGCATGGCACACAGAGGACGATTGAACATCTTTACGAATGCCATGCGTAAACCCGCCTCAGACACCTTTGGTATGTTTCTTCATCACTATTTTCCTCATATGTATGGTGGGACAGGGGATGTGAAATATCATCTCGGCCAGAGTTTTGATTTCAGCGACAAGGAAACAGGAACCACGATCCATATCAGCCTTGTTCCGAATCCCAGCCACCTGGAATCAGTAGATCCTGTGGTTCAAGGAAAAACCCGAGCTATCCAGAGAAAGCATAGAGATAGAAACAGGAAAAAAGTGCTCCCCATTCTCATCCATGGGGATGCGGCTTTTTCTGGTCAGGGCGTTGTTGCAGAGACTTTTAATCTTTCCCAACTAAAAGGGTATCGCACAGGCGGAACGATCCACCTGATCATAAACAATCAAATCGGATTCACCACAGCTTCTCGAGAGGCGCGTTCCACCTTTTTTGCCACGGACATCGCAAAAACCTTGCCTGTTCCTATTTTTCATGTCAACAGTGATGATCCGGAGGCTGTCATCCGTGTTCTGGATCTGGCCCTGGCCTGGCGTCAAAAATTTGGCTATGATGTTGTCGTTGATATTATCTGTTACAGAAGAATGGGACATAACGAAGCCGATGAGCCCTCCTTTACCCATCCCCTTATGTATAATCTCATAAAAAACCACTCGAGTGTGACCAAACTGTATGGTGAAAGACTCGACAAAGAAAAGGTTTTTCCAAAGGAGGAACAGGAAGATTTTACAAAGAGCTATGTTTCTGTCCTAAAAACAGAATTGGAAAAATCTAAAAACGGAATTGAAGTACCTGCAAATGATGGTTTTCAGAGAGGTGAATGGCGTCAATTTCAGGCCGAGTACTCCTTTGATGTGCCGGAGACGAAGGTGTCAGAAGCCGATCTCTTAACTATTGGCAGGGCGTTAACGAGTTCTCCGGATGATTTTGCTCTTCACAGTAAATTACAACGAATAATAAAAAGCAGAAAGGATATTCTGGAAAAAGGAGAGGGATTTGACTGGGCGTTTGCAGAAAGCCTGAGTTTTGGAACACTTCTGCTGGAAGGCCATCACATACGATTAAGTGGGGAGGATTGCGGCAGAGGAACCTTTTCCCAGCGTCATGCGATCTGGTGGGATGTAAAATCACCAGAACCACGGGGATATATCCCTTTAAATGAAATCGCCAGCGAGCAAGCAAAATTTTCTGTGCATGACAGCCCTTTATCCGAGTTTTCTGTGCTTGGTTTTGAGTACGGGTATTCCACAGCTCAGCCTAATGTCCTGGTTCTCTGGGAAGCACAGTTCGGCGACTTTGTGAATGGGGCTCAGGTGATCATCGATCAGTATATTGTCTCTGGCGAGGCAAAATGGTTTCGCGCCAGTGGGTTGGTGATGCTTCTCCCTCATGGTATGGAAGGACAGGGTCCTGAACATTCGCACGCCTATCTGGAGCGTTTCTTGCAGCTCTGTGCGCAAGATAATATCCAGGTCTGTAATGTCACCACGCCCGCTCAGTATTTTCACCTCTTGCGTAGACAATTGAAACAACCCTTTCGAAAACCATTAGTAGTCATGTCACCCAAAAGTCTTTTACGGCATAAAATGGCTGTGTCTTCCATGTCTGACTTCACAAAGGGACGGTTTCACATG
>JARRRH010000385.1:0-3427 GCA_037380925.1 Deltaproteobacteria bacterium
GTTTCTTTTGCAGTACGCAAGGCGTCTCCCTGAGGGCTTTGTGGTCATAGAAAGGGGGAAGAATATCCTGGGGTATATTATTTTTGATCGGCGCGGCCATGTTTACTCGACCGCTGTGAGGGTTTCACACAGAAAAAAGGGCTTCGGAACCCTGCTCTTTGCCTATGCCTCTCAACATGCCGATGAACAACTGTGGCTCGAGGTGCGATCGAAAAATGCGGGGGCAATCGCTTTTTACAGGAAGATGGGCATGAGAGTGGTGGGAAGAATCCCGGAATACTACACCAATGACGATGCCCTGATCATGGTGCGTGAAGAGAACGCGATTAACGCCGAAGCCGCGAAATGAGCCCTCTGACGTTACTCAGGACCGCGAGCCTGTCGAACGGCCGTTCCAAAAGCACGGGAGGTATGGTTGCGGCTTGTTCACGTTATTTCTGGGACGCAATACCGGATCGGAGCCGTGTGAATTTCAACAGAGGATTGACTCCTTGGTCTCCGCACATTATAGTCGTGCCGGAATGCCGCAAACGCCATTTATATCTCACAGTGGGTTGCCGCATGTGTGAATAAGGGCATTAAGCGAGGCGTTTATGGAAACGATACAGAAGTGGCTGCCGATCGCGACGGGATTTGCCACCGAGTCGAGAATCATAGCCGCCCTAATCATTATGGTGGTGTTTGTTATTGCAGCCAAGCTGGTTGATCTCTTTTTGGACCGCGTCCTTCTACGCCTCGCCCGTAAATCCAGGTTTCGCCTGGACGATGCGATCCTTAAAGTGTTGCACCGACCCATCTGGATCAGCGTCGTGCTCGTAGGTGCCCTGATCGCTGTTCGCTGGGCCGGTCCCCGTCCGCCGTTTGCCTTTGTGCTGGTGGCCTTGCTGAAGACTTTCCTCGTGTTTCTGTGGGGGCTGGCCTTCAGTGCGGTGATCCGCCGCGTCACCACGGATTGGATTGCTCATTGGCGCCAAACCGGTCTTCAAGGTGTGGAGCTCATCCGTTTAGGCGGGAATATTGCACGTATCTTGGTGCTCGTTGGGGCTGTTTTTCTCTTGCTCTCCTTGTGGCACATCAACATTACGCCCCTGCTGGCCTCAGCGGGCATCGCGGGCATTGCCGTTGCATTAGCCGCCAAGGAGACGCTTTCAAACTTTTTCGGCGGTGTCAGTGTCTTTCTGGATCAGCCCTTCCGGACCGGGGACTACATCATCCTCGACTCGGGCGAGCGCGGCGAGGTGGTGGACATCGGGCTGCGCAGCACCAGGGTTCTCACGAGAGACGATGTGCAGATTTCCATCCCTAACGCCATCATTGCCAACACCAAGGTGATTAATGAAAGCGCACCGGAGCCCCGATTTCGCGTTAGGATCAAGGTGGGTGTGGCTTACGGGACCGATGTGGACAAGCTGGAGCACATATTGCTCTCCATCGCCCGGAACAACCCTCTTGTGGTCTCTCACCCCGAGCCCAGGGTGCGGTTCCGCCTTTTTGGCGACTCATCGCTGGATTTTGAACTTCTGTGCTGGGCCCATAGACCCCACGACAAGGGCATGCTGGTCCACGAATTGAACAAGGAGATTTACAAGTCTCTGGACAGAGCGGGCATCACCATCCCCTTCCCGCAGAGGGATGTGCATATCTACCGGCACCGGGAAAAACCACCCGAAGTGTAATCGAAACGCAACCGATTTGCGTGCAGGCGATTGGCCGCAGTCTTACGCCGTTCACCTCACAAGCGAACGGTTATCCCCTGCTGCCGCTGTCCAAGATGGTGGGCAGCAACGGCAAGCGCCTACCGGAACCGAATCTCAGGAGGTGTGACCCCGCGTTTTTGCCATGGCTTCTTTTATCCGATCGGGGGTCATGGGCAGGTGAAAAACCCGGCTGCCTGTGGCATCATAAATGGCATTGGCGATCACGCCGCCCATGGTAATTATAGCCGGCTCGCCGCCCCCTTGCGGAGCAGCGTCTTTGTCGTCAATAATAACCGTCTCGATCTCGGGGAGCCATGAGAAACGCGGTATCTCGTATGTGTCAAAATTCAGATCAAAAATTTCTCCACCTTTGAAGCGAATGTCCTCTTTCAGGGCATATCCAAGTCCCATGGTGATGCAGCCTTCCACTTGAATCGCTGCGCCCTCGGGGTTGACGGCCAAGCCCATGTCTTGGGCACAAACGACCCGCTTGACCTTGACCCGACCCGTCCCCCGGTCAACATCGACCTCGGCAACGGTGGCCACGTATGTCCCGGCGTCGATGCCGCAGGCGATACCACGACCCTTGCCGGTGGGTGCCTTGCCCGGTTTCCATCCGAAGGTCTCGGCCGCCACCTGAAGCACGCGCCGCATCTTTATGTCAGTCAGGTGCAGCATTCGAAATGCCAAAGGGTCCACACCGGCGGCCACTGCCATGACATCTATCTGGGACTCTCTGGCGAAGGTGTTCGTGTTGTTTCCCGGTGCTCGCCATGCCCCTGTTGCAAAAGGGTGAGACCCCGGCGTTCCCCTCCAGCTTGAGCCGTGCACCATGGTCCGGTGGTGTGGAATCTTGTAAAAATGCTCTGACCCTCTCTGCCCGGCGAAATAGACGTGATAATCCCAGAGGCTTAGGCGGCCCTGGTCCGTGATGCCTGACTTGATTTTTACAACAGCCGCCGGGCGAAACGAGTCATTGAAAAATTCCTCAGCCCTGCTCCAGGCGACCTGAACCGGTCTTCCGCTCAACCTTGCCAGTCGGGCCGCCTCCACTACCTGGAGATTCCTTGTTTTACCGCCGAATCCGCCCCCTACATAGGGGGAGACGACCCGTACATGGTCCTCCGGGAAGCCGAGGGCTTCAGCCACCTCCTCTTTGACCCGGAAAGGCGTTTGCGAGGAGGCCCAGGCCGTGCATGTATTCCCCTCAATTTTCACAACCGCGGTATGCGGCTCGATGGGCGCGTGGGCCACATACCCGTCCAAGTAAGTCTCGTCGAAGAGAGAGGTGGATGCACTTTGTCCCTTGTGAAGGTCTCCGGCTCCTGAAACGAACGCGCCTTCGGGCGCCACATTGAGCAAATGTTTGAAGATGGTGGTCTCGTCGAGATCCGATTCAGGTCTGGCAAAGGTTGCCTTGATCCTGGAAAGTCCAAGTTCGGCCGCATCGGGATGCTCGTGCAAAACAGCGATAAAGTCACCCTCTCTGACAATCTGAACCCCGGCCACCTGCTTTGCTCCCGACAGATCTACGCCGACCAGCTTGGCGCCGTGGGCGGGGGGTCGCAGTATTTTGGCGTAAAGCATGCCCGGAACTTGAATGTCTCCTGCGAATTTGGCTCTTCCCGTGACCTTTTCCAAGGCGTCCCGGCGAAGGTGCGGCCTGCCCATGATTTTGAACTGGTGGGGCTTTTTCAAATCCACCCCTCCCTTGAGGTGCCGCTCGATTT
>JARRRH010000386.1:0-5273 GCA_037380925.1 Deltaproteobacteria bacterium
ACCTGCCAAAACCGTCCCCGTAAAAGTGATGAACACCCCCAGCTGGGAACCGGCTCCGATGAGCAAGGTTTTTGGATTGGAGATGAGGGGGCCGAAGTCCGTCATGGCTCCCAGGCCCAAAAAGATAATGCAGGGAATCACCTCCCACTCCAGGCCATAGTGGTAAAAGATGCGCAGCAACTCCCCGTGCCCTTCCGGTGTCATGCCCATCAACGGGACCAGGGGAAAATTGACGATAAAAATACCGAATCCAATTGGCAACAGCAAAAGGGGTTCATACTTCTTTGCAATGGCAAGATACATGAACAAAGAACCCACCCCCCACATGACGATGAGCTTAAAGGAGAAATTGAAAACACCGGAGCTGAAAGCAATGCCCCGCAACATATCTAGGATTTCGTTTGCCGTCATGAGGACACACTCCCTTCAGCGAGCAAGGAAATCGCTTGGCGATTTCCTGCAGAGTTAGTTATGATGTAGCTGTAATAAAGCTACGAATCTTTGTCAAGGACAAAATCCGGACCTCCAAAAATAGTTTGACACTACCTTTTGGCATGAAATATTTTTCCACATGATAGAGACGAACTTTACAGGGGGGAGGAAGGGCTATGTCGGAAAATAAAGGGGGCAAACCTTTGGAGGAAGCCTTCGAGCGCTGGTCAAGAGGTGTTGAGGAAAAGATCGCCAAGAAGCCTGAACGAAAGAGGGATTTCGTAAACACCTCCGGTATCCCGATCAAAAGACTTTACACACCCTTGGACCTGACCGACTGGGAGTACGGCCACCAGCTCGGCTTTGCCGGTGAGTACCCTTTCACCCGGGGGGTGCAACCCACGATGTACCGCGGCAGACACTGGACCATGCGACAGTATGCAGGCTTTGCCACGGCGGAAGAGTCGAACAGGCGGTACAGGTTTTTGCTCGAACAGGGACAGACCGGTCTTTCCGTTGCTTTCGATCTGCCGACCCAGATCGGTTACGATTCAGACCACGAGATGGCCATGGGGGAGGTGGGAAAGGTGGGTGTTGCTATCGACTCTCTGAAAGACATGGAGACTCTCTTCAGCGGTATCCCTTTAGACAGGGTAAGCACCTCAATGACCATCAATGCGCCGGCGGCTATTCTGCTCGCTATGTACATCGCCGTGGCCGAAGAGCAGGGGATTGGCCCTGAAGAACTGAGGGGTACCATTCAGAACGACATTTTGAAAGAATACTCCTCTAGGGGAACTTATATCTTTCCGCCCAGGCCGTCCATGCGCGTGGTTACGGACATATTTGCCTATTGCTCGGAGAAAGTTCCTCAATGGAACACCATTAGTATCAGCGGATACCACATGAGGGAGGCGGGATCCACGGCCGTGCAGGAAGTGGCCTTTACCCTTGCCAACGGGATCGCCTATGTTCAGGCCGCCCTGGAAGCCGGTCTCAACGTGGACAAGTTCGGTCCGAGGCTTTCCTTTTTCTTCAATGCCCACCTTGACTTTTTTGAGGAAGTGGCAAAGTACAGGGCCGCAAGGCGCTTATGGGCAAAGGTTATGAAGGAAAGGTTTGGAGCCAAAGATCCCAGGTCCATGATGATTCGCTTCCATACCCAGACTGCGGGGTGCACCCTGACAGCTCAACAACCCAAAAACAATATCGTCAGGGTCGCATTTCAGGCTATGGCCGCTGTTCTGGGCGGGACCCAGTCTCTCCACACCAATTCCATGGACGAAGCCCTCTGCCTTCCCTCCGAAGAGGCGGTCCAGATCGCGCTCCGAACGCAACAAATCGTGGCCCACGAAACAGGCGTCTGCGACACCGTGGATCCTTTGGGAGGCTCCTACTATGTCGAGTCACTGACCCGGGAGATCCATGACCGTGCTGAAGCGTATATCCAGAAGATCGACGACATGGGAGGCGCGACCGCAGCGATCGAGAAAGGATACATCCAAAAGGAAATCCAAGACAGTGCTTATCAATATCAGCGGGAGATTGAGAAAAACGAACGGATCGTCGTAGGCCTGAACCGCTTTCAGGTGGAGGAAAAAAAGCCGGATAATCTGTTACGGGTCGATCCCGCAGTTCGTGTTTCTCAGGTCGACAAGCTAAAGGAACTCAAATCGGACCGGGATGGGGAGAAGGTGAAAAGAACCCTGGCAGTGCTGAAACAGGCAGCAGAGGGGCACGACAATCTGATGTATCCCATTCTCGAGGCCGTGAAGGCTTACGTAACCCTAGGAGAGATCTGCGACACCCTCAGGGAGGTATTCGGCGAATATCAGCAGATCCGCACATTGGCTTGAGAGAGGAGTGCAGTCTATGAGCACGGACAAGAAGATCAGGGTCCTGGCGACCAAACCCGGGCTTGACGGTCACGACAGGGGCATCAAGGTCGTGGCCAGTGCTTTGATGGATGCAGGAATGGAAGTCATATATACCGGACTCAGACAGACGCCCCGTCAGATTGTTGAAGCTGCGATCCAGGAAGATGTGGATGTCATTGCCATGAGCATTCTGTCCGGCGCACACGATTATCTTTTTCCCAAGGTCATGGAGTTTCTGAAGGAAAGAGGGGTTGAAGATATTCTCGTCCTCGGAGGGGGCATCATCCCCGATGAGGATATCGCAGAATTAAAGGCGTGTGGCATCTCCGAGATATTCGGCCCCGGCACAAACACACAGGACATTACCAACTACATCAAGAGCCATGTTCGGAAGTGAGGGAAAGCAGGAAATCAGTCGCCTGACCCGTTGGAGAGTGGGGTGCCCGTGGAAACCAGAACGGAGCGTGCGATCTCTCTGACACGCTGGTCCGGGTCTTGCGCGCAACCCTGCAGGATCCCGCTGGCGCGGGGATCATTGATTTCCCTGAGAGCGAAAGCGGCGTTCGCTCGAACCTCGTCACTGTACTTTTTCTTCCACATGAGGAAGCCTTTTGGCCGCAGAATGTTTTCCAGGGCGTCAATGCCTGCCGGATGACCAATTTGCCCTAGGGCGTGGCAGCAGGCGATTAAACAAGATTCTTCCTTGGTCGATTTCAGCACCGAATAGAGCCTGTCCACGGACCCCGCCCGTTTGAGTCGGCCGAGACATTTGATGGCCCCTGCCGCTGTTTCTCCTGTTTCGCTTTCTATACATTCCAGAAGGACTCTTTCGACCTCTGCGTTATTGAGCCGTTCTGCGAGCCCCAAAGCGCTATCCCGAACCCGGGGGTTCTCATCACGAAAGGCATAGGCGAGTTCCGCTCTCAGGTCCTTTGTCACAATGTCGATCACATCGAGGACACGCACCCGCTCTTCCGGCGTGGTGTCCGTGACCAGGAGCCGCTTGATTTGCTTCGCCGCCTCGGGACCCCGCTCTGAAAGGAGACTTGCAGCGAGCTGCCTGATTCTCGGGTTATCCTCCTTCCTGATGATTTCAGTAAAGAGGGGGGTAACGTGATATTGCCCAGACTGCCCAGTAATTGCGCTGCGCTCTGCTGCCTTTGAGGCTCTCCAGAACGAAAATCGTCCAGCAGCAGTTGCTGAGTCCTTGATTCTAAAGGCCTTCCCAATATTTGGGCCAGCACATTGGCCTGCTCGCTGCCTGACTCTAAAAGTTTTCGCTGTCTTCGGTGAAGATGCAACAGTATACGTGCGGCGCTTCGGTAATCGGCGAACTGGAGCAAAAGGGTGCTCAAACTGTGGAGCAAATTGGCCAGGTCTTTCAACACGGCAGGGTCTTTCTCCTGAGAGAGAACCAAAAGCAGCGGATCAACCAGAATTTTGGCCAACTGATTTTGCAGTCCCAGGTTCAAGCCCTCCATGAGACTCTTGCAGCGGTTGATGACCTTCTGCCGCCTCTCCGGAGATCCTTTCAGATACCCCCTGAATAAACGCCGAACAATCGACCCGATCTGCTTGTTGTCACCCTTCAGAAGAAGGTCGCTCACGTGGACGGGCATTTGCTCCAGAAGCTCGTCAAAGGTTGCCTCCGTTTCTGACTCGCCCATCCGAACCTGTTTTCTGTTCACCTTCTCAAGCACAGCCCTCTGTTCCCGGCTCTTTTTCAACATACTCGTCGACATTCTCGCCTCATAGAGGCGCTGATCGAAAAGGATGCCTGAAATTCCCTTTTCCTTCGCAAAAGCGGTCCAGTAACTTCCCTCCAGCCCGACCTCGGGGAGATGGCCCAGGGCGCCAATAAAGGCTTTGATCTCGTCCGGTGCGACATTCTCCAGAAAGGTAATACTTTTGAGAGCGATGGAGTCGAGGAAACCGAGGAAGCTCTTGGCCACGATGTCGTAATCCGAGGTGTCCAGTTTTTCGCCGTTCACCAACAGATCATCTCCCACCCGAGCCAAAGTCAAGGCTGGACGCTTTCTGAAAACACGGTGCAGACTTTGCATGACATGCTGGATGGCCCTTTCAATCGCCCTGCTCTTGAGGGGATAGAGTTTTATGCTTCTCGCTGCGTTGAGAAAGGACCGCGTAAACTCGGGGAGGTATGCCAGTTCGTCACCGGCCATGCGCTGTTCCGAGGCGGCCAGTTTGGAAGCGATCTCTTCGGCCCTCGAAGTGTCTTCCACCGCTTCTTGCTGTTCCGGCCCGGTGCCCTCGGTGCGAACCGTATAGCGGACCTGAGCCAGCTCCACATGGTTGATCCCCTTCTCCGCTGTAAATCGCTGCCAATACCCTTCGTCGATCGTCTCCTTCTTGGTCCGACCTAGTCCATCGAGCAAAACCGTCAGTTCATCTTCGGTCAGGCCCCTTTGAAAAGTGATGCCCCTGAGCTCGGAGCGATCCATAAACTTGAGAAAGGAATCGGCAAAGATTTTGAACTCGCTGATGTCCACTCGCTGGGCGTTGACCACCAAGGTCTTTTCCAACTGGAAAATGGTCAAGAGCTCGTTCTTGTCTAAGATTTTATCCAGTTCCTGTTTTACCTGCTGGTTGGCTATAACAATGGACTTGCTGCCGGGGGGGTAAAGCATCGTGTTGCGCACCGCAAGAAGAAAGGTGCGAAATACGTTCGGTATCTTACCCAGGCTTTCCACGTCTAAGGGAAGACCTTTGGGGCGTGCCTCGGCCGGCCCTTCTTTGTCATAGAACACCGCCTCTTCAGCACTGAACACCGCCCTGTTGTAATCCGACTGGATTTGCTCGTAGGACCTCGCCTTCTCCTGGTTGGCTGAACGTTTAAAGTGATAGGCTAGGGTTGCAGCCGAGGGGAGGAGATCTTTTTCGTATAAAGTCTCCTGATAGTTACCCACCCGTTCATGCAGCGCTTCCTTCACCTCCTCCTCGAGG
>JARRRH010000387.1:0-5379 GCA_037380925.1 Deltaproteobacteria bacterium
TCGGACAGCCTGTGGAGTGGGTTTATTTTTTACGGGAGTGGGTAACAAATCGGGCGTAGGCGGCTACGGGCGCCTCAGACTCAGCAGGAGATCATCGAATGTTCACTGCGCTGCGCTTAGGCCGGACTGCAGGATGAACCCTCGGCTTAGTCAGCCGAGCGACAATCCCCGGAACAGCCATCCGGTGGTTTTTTCCAAAACTTTCTTCGCTTCCAGCACATATCCGGGTCGCACGCCGTCTCTCCAGCGTGGGTAGCCGCCGAGCCAGACATATTCGACGAGTTGCCGGAAAACCCCTTTGGCGAAAAGATACTCGGCCACGGCCACCGTCTGATTCTTCATGTCGCCACGGACGGGGATCTTTTTCCTCGTCGCGTACTTGGCGAGCATCTTCTCCAGAGTCTCCCGGTTCCCGTAGCCTTCGGGCTTTTGCCTGAAATCTTCCTCGTTCCGGGGAAAGGGGAATCTTCTGTAAACCTTTCCGATAAAACCGCTGTGGTTAACGCCGCGAATAGCGGCCGTGAGGTCGCCCGCATCCTCGCGCCTCTCAATGGAGTGGACCTCCCAGGATGTTTCAAACGAGCCCTGTTCAGATTGAGCGGCGAGACGGGACAGGTAGGCGCAGAAATCGTCGGCGAAAAGGAAATAGTGCTCCAAAAGGAGAAGATCCGTGTCGATATTGAAAAAGCCAAATGCGATAAGGCCCTGATTTATGGACTTAAATGTTAGAGGCATGGGTATAAGAGCTTAAAAAAAGAGGACTGCGGGATTTGACAGAGACCCTGTAGATTTGTATATTAAAAGATTCGGGCCTCAGAAGTGCAGGGATAGCGAAAAACCTCTGCACTCCTTTACTGGAGCCATGACCGAGTAATCCTCCCAGACCGCAAGGAGGCAAAAGATCTTATATTGAGGAGTGAACAAATGCACGCAGAAAATTCGCTGAACCGGTTTACCGGGGCCGCAAAATACGTGTTGGATGAGGAACTGGCAGAGATCGTGAACATTTCCATGGCATTGGAGATGCCCCTTCTACTCAAGGGAGAGCCGGGAACGGGAAAGACCATGTTGGCCCATGCCATTGCTGAAGCTTTGGACATGAGGCTTATTGTTCTGAATGTCAAATCGAGTATGAAGCTCGTGGAGGCCTTGTATCAGTACGACACCCTCACGCGGCTCAATGACAGTCGGTTTGGGGACTCCACAAGAGATGTGAGCAACATCGAAGAATACATCCGGATGGGGAAGATTGGACAGTCCTTCGTGTCCGATGAGCGGGTCGTTCTTTTGATCGACGAGATCGACAAGGCGGACAGCGACTTTCAGGATGACATGCTCGATGTTCTGGATCAAATGGAGTTTGACATCATCGAGATCGACAAGACCATCAAGGCCGAGCACAGACCGGTCGTGGTCATCACTTCCAATGCCAAGAAGGACCTCTCTGATCCTTTTCTGGGCCGCTGTAACTTCCATCACATTGCCTTTCCTGATCCTGATATGATGAGAAGGATCGTGTCCGTTCACTTTCCCGACCTGGTCAAGGATCTCCTGGACAGCTCCGTGAAGGCTTTTTATCGCCTGAGGGAGATTCGGGGCATTGAGAAAAAGCCGGCTACCCGGGAGCTGATCAACTGGATACGGGCGTTGAGATCAGACCCGGACTTCAAGGTGAAGGACTTGATCAAAGGGGATGTGCCCTACCTGGGGGTCCTGTTCAAGAAGAGCCCCGATTATGCGGTTGCCCAGAACGCGGTAAGCCGGTTCCGGTTGTGATGTCTTCTTGCCTCTGAAGTGTCCAATGAAACGGACGAAAAAACCATGTTTGCGGAATTTTTTTATACACTGAAAAACGTAGGCATCCCGGTGACGCCCACTTCTTTCCTCAGGCTCCAAAAGGCCTTGAGCATGGGCCTCATCTCCTCCATCGGCGACTTCTACACGGCTGCCCGATCGATCCTGGTCAAGAGTGAGCGATACTTCGACCTCTACGATCAGGTTTTTGCCCATCACTTCGAGGGCGCGGAGCTGAAAGACCCGGATGAAGTGGAACTGACGGAAGTGGCTCAGGCCTTACTGCGAGAGTGGTTAAGAGACCCTGAGGAATTGGCCAGAGCGCTCGGGGTGGACGAAAAGGAGCTTTCCAAGCTGAGCCCTGAGGAGCTCATACAGTACATTCTCGATAGGCTCAAGGAACAGACCGAAGCCCATCATGGGGGGAGCAAGTGGATCGGCACGGGGGGGACTTCTCACATCGGCGCAGATTGGAGAGGCCTTGAAGCGCTTGAGAAATCTCGTCCCGGTGGGGCCCAAGGATGTGGTCAATATTGATAAAACCATCTATGAAACCATGAAAAACGCCGGAGAGATTGAAATCATCTTTGATCGGAGCCTAAAAGACCGATTGAAGGTGATCCTCGCCATCGACAATGGGGGGTGGTCCATGGATCCATACATTGACATGGTTCAAACCCTGTTCAACTATTCCCGAGCTCAGTTCAAGGATCTCAAAACCTTTTTCTTTCACAACACCATCTATGACAGCCTCTGGGAAGACCCGCCCAGACGGCGTAAGCCCTTTCCCGTGGATGAGCTTGTCCGGCTGGACCCTGAAACGCGATTTATCATCGTAGGAGATGCCAGCATGGCTCCTTACGAACTCATGGCGACAGATGGCTCCATTCATATTGAGGAGAGATCCGGCAAGCCCAGTTACGAGAGGCTCAGATTCATCGCCAATACCTTCTCCCATGCCATATGGATCAACCCCAGAATGGAAATAGAATGGCCCTACACGCGAACCGTTCAGATTATCCGAGAAATATTCCCCATGTTTGAGCTGACCCTGGACGGGCTGGAAAAGGCGGTGTCCGCCATGATAGCCAAGAATTAGCGGCTCAAGGCGTTAGGCTTAAGGGGCAAGGGATTTTCAGCTGTTTGTTCGATTTGCCTTGAGCCTTATGCCTTGCGCCTCAAACGCGGCAGCCGCCATCCCAGCTGCGCCAAAGGGTTAGAACTGTGAAGAACCGCTGTTAGAAATTCTAGAGATTTTATGGGTTGACGTCTGTGCATTTGTGATAATTTTTTATGTATAGCTCTTCACCAATGGATTCCGCGGGTTAAGGTCATGAAAGGATTACAGCACCGACCCTATTCCTGTTTTGAAACGTTGAGAAGACCGGTTCAGGAAATCCCCGCGTCCAGAGGTGAAAGAAGGCGGCGACCGAGAAGAGCCTGTTTCATGGCCGTAGATTATGTTATCGAGAATAGGGCCTACAGGGATTTTGTTAGGAACATCAGCGAGGGCGGCGCCTTCATTGACACGCGGGGGGTGTTCTCAGTGGGGCAAGAAGTCTCTCTGGCTTTGCCGTTCCCTGTTTCTTTAAAAAGAATCACCGGAAAAGTCGTTTGGGTCGGACATCAGGGAGTCGGGGTGATTTTCCTGGTGATCGCCCCGGAGGACACAGGTGTTCGTAAAGAAACCAACTATGAAAAAGTCAAAGACAAGAGGAGGGAGCTCAGAAAGATGGGAAAAATTCAGAAGAAGAAGGTTCGTTGGGACCCTTCGAGCAGCGATGACGTGGCAAAGTACAGGCTGTACTGGTCCAAATACGGAGAAGTCAGCTATGAATCTGAATCCGCGGAAATCGGAACGGTAACGGAGGTTGTTCTCCCAGATGATGTGCCGGCCTTTCCTTTGGTTGCAGGGGACATGCATCTGGGCATCAGTGCGATCAATGAGGCGGGAAATGAATCCGATTTGACAAGACTTACGGCCTATTTCAATTTCGTGGTTCCGGAACCTCCTCAGAACCTCGAGGTTGAGGACGTATAAAGGAAGTCATAGGCGTCCCCCCGACTCCACTAGATCCTCAAGGCCCCGGCGGTCCAATATCTTGATCCGTGGACCGGCGGACTCGATGAGTCCCTGAACGGACATTTTGCGCAGAATCCGCGACAGAGTTTCGGGAATGGTCCCCAGGAGGCTGGCGAGCTGGCCTTTGGTGATGGTCAAATTGAGGTCAGGGGACTCCTTGTTTTGCTCGCTGAGGTAGAGCAGATAGACAGCCAAACGGCCCGGAACTTCCTTCAGAGAAAGATCATCTATAAGGGCGGCGAATCGGCGAAGACGCTTCGACAATATGGCCAGCATATTCAGGGCGAGGGAGGGGTTCCTTTTGATGAGGGCCACAAAGGACGGCCTTGGAAAGAAAAGGAGGCGGGTTTCTGCTATGGCTTCCGCGCTGGCCGGAAAATGACGGCCTTCAAAAACAGGCACCTCCCCAAAGGGTTCTCCCGGCCCGAAAATGTGGAGAATCTGTTCTTTACCCTCAGCAGACAATTTGAATACCTTTACCTGCCCTGAAACGACGACATAGAACCCTCTTCCTTCGTCCCCCTCCAAAAATATGCTCTGCCCTCGGCTGAGAAGCTGCTCCAATGTGATGGAGGCCAGATCATCGAGTTGTTCCTGCGGCAGGCCTTCAAATAAGGGGATTGTTGCAAGGTGTTCAACAATGTCCATGGCAGCACCATGAAAACATCTGATTCCCCCAGCCGTTTACGAGTCTGACCAACGGGGGAGGTACTCCCCCTGCAAACGCCCCACCACCGTAAGTTCCACATCCCTATGGCCGTAAACGGGGAAGTTCTCGTAACCCACCACCCGGCCATGTCGGACCAAGTAAACTCGATTAACCCGATTCATGGTGGGGATCATAGGGAGTAGGCCGATCAATGTCAATGGGTTAAGGGGCCTTGGGAGAAGATCTTCCTGAGGGAGAGGCATTTGGGCTTTATATCCTACGCCGAATATTGTATAAGCACAATCATGGAGACAAGGGACTGCTTTGGAATTCTGGACAGGGTTTTTCCTGTGGGAGAAAGCGGGCTCAGAGAAGTGCCTTCCGAATGCATGGGGTGCCCGGAAAAAATCGAATGCCTGCGAAGGGCCATGTCAACCCAGGAAGGGCTGGAGTTAAAGGAAGAAGTGCTTGATCGGGCCGCTGCCTCGGGCATGATCGGGCGATTGCAAAGGTGGTCCCGAAAGAAGACTCTCAGTCGCCGGATCAAAGAGGAGAAAAAGAATCGCCCATGACTGTGGAGATTACCTGTCCACACTGCAACTGGACGAAAAGCGTACCGAGGGAGAAGATCCCCCCGGGCGTCCGACGGGCCACCTGTCCCAGATGCAAAGAACGTTTTGAGTTTACCCTTCCAAACGACCCCTACGTTAGTCGGGATAAAGGGCCTGCGATTGAAGGGAGGCGCGTCCCGTCCCCATGGGAACAACGTTCCACTTACGGAACCGGTCAGGCCGTCCTCCGGACCGTGAAGCACGTGCTTTTCTCTCCCATAGCCTTTTTCAGGCGTGCGGAA
>JARRRH010000388.1:0-5557 GCA_037380925.1 Deltaproteobacteria bacterium
GTTCAATTTCTCTACCTCCATGCACACGGGGCTTCTGCGCCATTCCGGCGCTTTGTCACTCCCGGGGAATGAAACAGGGTTCTTGCGTTACATGAGTAGTCTTGTCCAAATCTCCTTTTAATGCGTGATCTGCAGAAGGACCATGCTGGATCTTCTTCGCCTCCGAGGCTTTGGGCCCGCTGACTCAGAAAACCCATCATGGCACTTTTCTCCCAAAAACCGCACCCTGATTTGATGATGCTTATTCATCTACAGGAAGACCGTGAGATATGGGGTGGAAAAAACTATTTTTTTATCGTATAACGTGCAGCAAATCAAAGTCAATGGAAGCTCCTTCCCGACTTAGCCGGGAGGGAAGCCGCGCTCCCCGAGCTTGTGGAGCAGAACGGGCCGGGGGGTTCAATCGGTCAAAGGAGTATAAAACCGGTTCGTGAAACGTCTGATCATAAGCGCCGACGACTTTGGATGGTCCGAAGCCGTCAATAAGGGCATCCTGCGGGCCCACCTGGACGGAACATCGGGCTGCACCTCAACCTCATGGAAGGGACCCCGTTGCGAGGCGCGGAGCGGGTGAGGCCGATTGTCGACGAGCAGGGGAATTTCAGGCACAGCATGGGTGCACTTTTTCGAGACGCTTTTATCAAAAGGGATGTGAGAGAGGCGATTGCCGAGGAACTCGGAGCCCAAGCCGCCTGGGCAAGCGATCAGGGCTTGAAGCCCTCGCACCTCGACAGTCACAAACATGTACACCAGCACCCGGCGATCTTGCGGGAGGTGATTGCCATCGCCCAGCGGCACAACATTGGAGCGATACGTACAACCCTTGAAGTGTCCCTACCAAGCATCGGCCGTTTCTTGCCTCAAGGCTGGGGCATGCCTCAGCGCCTTGCGCAATGGATGCGGGCGCGCCAGGCACTTCTGGGCGGGCGGGTTGCGCGGGCAATGGTTAAGCGTTCCGGACTCCTCACCACGGACTGGTTTTTCGGTGTCAGAGCAACGGGCGGTGTCTCGCCTGAACTCATCAAGCACCTGCTCCAAAAGGCCCCGCAAGGCACTGGGGAACTCATGGTCCACGTAGGGATGACGGGCGATACAGCGGGGTATCCCACGCGCCTCACCCACAGTCGGCCCCAGGACCTGGAGGCCGTTACTGCCAGCGATGTCAAGGCAAAAGTGGTGGGTCTAGCTTGGCAGTTGATTACCTTTAAGGAGTTGAAAAGTGAACCCGAAACTTGATCTGGGCGAGGCGGACCCGGACCCTGTTTACTCCGTCGTGATACCATTTTACAACGAGGCAGGGGGGATCGGGGAACTGTACTCCAGGTTGACCGCGGTTATGAACAGCCTGGGTGCACCTTACGAGATGATCTTCGTGAACGACGGGTCCCAGGATGGGACCGAGGCCCTTCTCGAGGACCTGGCCGAAAAGGACGAGCGCGTTACGCTGTTGGAACTCCGGCGCAACTTCGGCCAGACGCCGGCCCTGGCCGCCGGATTCGACCATGCCCGGGGCAAGGTCGTCATTTCCATGGATGGCGATCTCCAGCACGCGCCGGAAGACATCCCGGCGCTCCTCGAACCGCTCGTAAAAGGGTACGATTTGGTTAGCGGCTGGCGTAAGCAGCGGGTCGATAGCTTCTTCATGCGAAGGCTGCCGTCACGGGTCGCAAACAGCTTAATGAGATGGCTCAGCGGCGTCAACATCCACGATTTCGGCACAACCTTCAAAGTCTACCGCAGGGACCTTCTCAGGAACATCAGGCTGTACGGTGAACTGCACCGCTTTATACCTGCTCTCGCCTCCGCCGTGGGCGCAAGGATTTGTGAAGTGCCTATCCAAAACATCGTGCGCCCCAAGGGCCGATCCAGTTATGGGATCGGTCGCACCGTGAGGGTCCTCATGGATTTGCTCACAGTCAAGTTTCTGATCCACTATTTCACGAAACCGCTCCATTTCATGGGCCTTCCGGGGCTCGTGTCCCTGGGGCTCGGCTCGCTGATTGAAATTTCCATCTTTTTTGAGAAGGTGCTAAAGGGCTGGGGAAAATTTCATTTGGTGCTGGAGCGTGGACCCCTGCTGGTGACCGGCGTGCTGCTCATCGTGCTCGGAATTCTCTTCCTCATCACCGGGCTTCTAGGTGAGCTGGTCGTGCGCACCCACCTACTACGAGTCGCAGAGCAAGCAGATTTACTACATCCGCAACGTTTACCACAGAGGGACTCGGCAACATGATGACATCTGAACGCAGACGGGCCGGAGGCGGTTGGGTGGATGTAGTGGGCCTGCTTCTTGTCTCCGTATTTCTCTCTACCGTGTGTCTTGGAGCGCCCCTGGTCGACCCGGACGAACCTCGCACAGCCATTGTCGCAAGGCTCATGGTCGACCGTGGCGACTGGCTCAGCCCGCACCTTCCTGCGGCATTTCACCACCACTATCCCCACGACCCGATCGAAGGTGATCTCCTTGCCTACTGGGACAAACCGCCCCTCTTCTTCTGGCTGGCCGCACTTGACATGAAAGTGCTGGGCCCTTCGGCACTGGCGGCGCGGCTCCCGTCCGCAGCCAGCTTTGTTGCCACAGTGCTTCTGGTCTTTGCTGCGGTGAGACACCTGAGCAGCCGCAGGGCGTCCCTAATGGCCGGAGCGGCCGCAGCTGTTTCCCCACTGGCCGTAGCACTTGCTCACGTGGCGCGCATGGAAACACTGCTTATGGCCTTGATGACGGCAATGCTCCTTGCGTCGCTGCGTCTTATGGATGACCGTCCGAAGTCCTGGTTGTGGACGATGGTCCTTTATGTCTGCGCGGGGCTGGGCATCCTAACCAAAGGGTTGGTTGCCGTGGTCCTGCCCGCAGCAGCCATTCTCACGACCATTGTTGTTTTGGGCAGGTGGCGGGATCTGGGGAGCTTGCGGCCGTTTTCAGGGATCGCCATCGTTCTGGCTGTATCAGCGCCCTGGTTCCTTTATATGCACTTGAGGTATCCGCCCGGAGCGGGCAGCGCAGGCTTCACCCGGAGCTTTTTTATCGGTCAGCACCTTACCCGCGTGACGACTGAAACCTTCGGCCACAAACATATTCCCGGGTTTCTTTTGGCCTGCCTTATTGGTGGGGGCCTGCCCTGGACTTTTTTTCTCCCGGGCGCGTTGGCCCGGGGCTGGCGCGAGTTCTGGAACCGCCGTGAAAAGCGCTCTCTTATCCTTCTGCCTGTGCTCTGGGCGGCCGCCGTGGTGGGGGCGTTCAGCATGAGCTCCACCCAGATGCTCCATTACGTGCTTCCGGCCGTCCCTGCCCTGGCCATTCTGGTGGGAGACTATTTGGGTATGGAAATGGGCTCCGTTAAGGGGAACCGTTTGTTTAAGGCGACTTCCTGGCTGACGGTCATTGCGCTCGCCATGGCCGTCGTTGCCATTCCACCGGTCCTGGCCCTTAAAGGCGCGTGGAGAGCGACTCATCTGATCTTCCTCGTCCCGCTGGCCTTGGTGCTTGTTGCTGGAGCGGCATCGCTGCGCAAGCACCTTTATTCCTGGGGACTTGCGGCTGCTGCTGCGAGCATGGGGCTTATCCTCACCTTTGCCTTTGCAGGCGATCCCGTCGGTATCTATCAGTACCGCACGACCCGCTTCGAGGCCCAGCTCATCTCAAAAAATTTCAGGGAGGGCGACGGCTTGATGGCCTACCCGGACATGCCGTTCTCTTTCTGGTGGTACATGTGGCCCCGACCGGTCTCGTACCCGACTCATTCGCAAAGCTATGCAGACCCGCGCAATCTTGACCAACTCACGGCTGAGATTAGAAGCCATGCCCGGACCTTTGTGCTGCTTCCAAAAAATGTCGACTTTGACATCATCCGGATGAAGGTTGACCGATCGCTCGCCGTGCTTTCTTCAAGGCCTAAGTACACGCTCGTCATTTTTACAAACGAAAGGACGAAGAGCGGCCGCAAAGGACTGCAACAATTACCGGCGATGAATAGGAATGCTACGATATCCAGGGTTGACTTTATCCTTGACACACAAGACCGGTTCCCGTATGGTCCGACTTCGAAAAAGGGGCTCTTGTCACCTTACCATCATCTGTTTGACACACAGTGATGACTTCCCTATACTTGACTTTGCTTACTTTACCGTCGCCCGTCACCGGCCCGCATGCCAAGAGCAATGACAGAGGGTCGCGCCTTCCAGGAGAGATGAATGAATGCCAATGCCTTTGGATTAGAACGTTTTATTAACGATATCCGATATCACAGGGAACGCTTTCGACAATTCACCGGTTTCTGCTTTGTCATACTTGTCAGCGCGGTATCCAGGCCGAAGGAATTCCTGTTCTATGCCGGGGTACCCTTAATCCTGTTGGGGATTGCGATACGACTGTGGGCATCAGGACACGTAAGGAAAAACAAGGCGCTCGCCACGGACGGCCCTTATGCCTACGTCAGACACCCCCAGTACGTAGGTAACATCACTCTGGGGTTTGGGTTTGCGCTTGCCTCCGGACTATGGTGGAGTTTCCCCTTATACCTGGGAATCGTGCTTCTCTTCTATCCCCCTGCCATCCATCAAGAGGATAAGAAACTTCACGAAGCATTTGACAAGGACTGGGAGAGATGGAGCGGAGAAACGCGAGCGCTTGTTCCGCGCCTAAGCCGTCGCCGACAAAACACAGGTGGCGGTTGGTCTTTCATGCAGAGTCTGCGTAAGAACGGAGAGCCCATTATTGACCTTCTGCTGCTTTTTTGGCTTTATATCCTATCCCTTGGACTTCACTGAACCATTTTCAACCGATGTTAACGGGTATTCAAGACATTTCCGAAACTGAACTCCTTCAGTGGATCAAGTCAAATCAAGAAACCGGCTCAAACGTTTTAAGTCGTGGCTATCAAGGTTGCGTGTACCTGTATGAAGACAATAAGCAACGTCTGATCATTAAGACGCCCATGGGATGGGGGCTGGGCTGGTTTATCCGCCTGCGGATGCTTCACAATGAGTACAGGGCTTACTCAAGACTGTCTGATATACAGGGGATAGCGCATTGCTATGGCCTGCTCGATGGACGGTACTTGGTCTTGGAATATATTGATGGTATTCCGATACGAAACGCCCAGATCACCCACGAGCATCTCTTCTTTGAAACTCTATTAAAGGTCATCAAGGAGCTACATCATGTTGGGGTTGCCCATACCGATCTCAAGAAAAAGGACAATATTCTTGTGGTAGACGGGAAGAGCCCTTATTTGATAGACTTTGGAGTGGCTGTTGTGAGGAAACAGGGCTTTGCACCGCTGAACCATTACTTGTATCATATTGCCAGCATATTTGATTTCAACGCATGGGTGAAATTGAAATACGACGGCGATTACGCAAACATAACCGCCGAAGACAGAGAATACTTCAACAGGACCAGGATCGAAAAAGTGTCTCGCTGGATCAAGGACCATTACGAGATACTGAAAGAAGCTCTTCTTGGATAAGGCCCTCCCTCATGATCTCAATCCGATCGTTGTGTGCAATAAAAAGATCATGCACGATATCCTTACTGAGGAAATCAACCACGCTGACC
>JARRRH010000389.1:0-3396 GCA_037380925.1 Deltaproteobacteria bacterium
CACACAGACCGAACCAGGTCCGAAACATGGGGAACCAGTGGAGGGCTTCGGCTTTCTGTTCAAAGGTGGGCATAAAGTTGTGAACCATATCCAAGAAAATCAGCCATGCCTCATCATGCTGAGGTCCTTTGAGAGCCAGGCCGTAACCGCCTTGCTGGGCAAGCGACTCTTTGGTCATGTACTCCGAAAATTCAAGGCCCTTGGCCTCCATGCCGATATCCTGAATGATCGCGGCATCAACCCCGTACTCCTCTGAAAATAGGGCTTTCATTCTTCGAATGCCCTGGCCGATGATCTTTCCGAAGCCCTGTCCATCGGCCATTTGGTGCACCAGTTCCAGAGCGCTCACCTTGTTGCCGAAAGAGAGGTCAAGTCCGCCTGTATGGCTTTCATTGATCAAGCCCATTTGGAAACACTCCATGGCAAAGGCTATACCGGTTCCGACGGATATCGTGTCCAGTCCATAGGTGTCACAGTAGAAGTTCATTTCTGTAACCGCAAAGGGGTCGAAAATGCCCAGATTGGATCCGCAACCCGCGATCGTCTCGTATTCAGGGCCATCCACAAAGACCCGCTTGCCTCGATAGGGACCTGTAAAAGGCACAAAGTCTTTGATTCCGTGAGAACAGGCCACGGGGCATCCCATCCAGCACCCGTCATAGCCTTTGTCAAAAATCCGACGGTATACTTCCTGCCCCACATTGAGCGCTTGCGGGTGCTGTCCATAGCGAAAATTGTTTACCGGAAGCAGGTCATGGGCGTTCATAATGTCCACAAGGTGGGTGGTCCCTACCTTGGCCATTTCGTTTTGCTTGGGGTCCAGTTCCCTGATTTCCTGGGAATGCAGCTTTGCCACCTCTTTGAGGGCGTCTGTGTCTGCGGGATTGTTCGTGGTCGCTGTAACCGGTTCCCAACGGGCTACCACAGCCCTGAGGCCCTTGTCGGCAAAGACCGTTCCCATTCCCCCGCGTCCGGCCTGCTTGTATCGGGTCCGTTCGCGCCGCGAATCATACCAGGAAAAGTTCAGGCACCCGATAAGGGTATTTTTGGCACCCGGTCCCGTTGAAACCACAGAAATGCTCCGGGGCTTTCCCTCTGCAAAATGATCCGTCAGCACACTGGAAATCTCGTGGGCCAGTGCCGGTAGCCCCGATGACTTCAGGATCTGCACCTTTTGGTTGAGCCCGTCAATCAAGACGATCACGTCTTCTGTTGTTTTGCCCTGGATCTCCAACGCATCAAAACCGGAAAACTTCAAGTAAGGCCCGAAATACCCTCCCACATTGGAATCCACAACCGACCCGGTCGTGGGCGAGATGGACGTGACGATGCTCTTCCCGGAACCGGGATAGGTGGGCGTCCCGCCCAGTGGGCCTGAGGCAATGCACACAGCGTTCTCCCGATCACTCCATGTCGTGGTCCCTTTCACCGCATTCCAAAGCAGCCAGAGGTCAAAGCCCTTGCCCCCGGTAAAGATTTCTTTCATCTTATCCGTGACCGGTTTGATGGAGATCTCTGAGTCTGAGAGGTTCACGTACAGGGTTTGATTCGCGTAACCTCTTTCGATAGCCGGTCTTTCATAGTTCAAAGTTTCGATCTCTTCCAACGTAAGTGATGTCACCGCTTGCCCTCCCCATGGAGGAATATTGGAAAAATGGAATATTGGAATGTTGGGTCAAAAACCATAAGATGTCTTAAAGGCCCATTATTCCATCCTTCCACTACTCCAGTACTCCGTTCTTACTTGAGCGCTTCCTCTCCTCCGAAGCTTCTGTAAGGCGAAAAACCCTCCAGGATGATAGAATCTTGTTCTGTGCTTTTTTGCGCAACCAGTCTTGCCACCACCTCGCCCAAACCCGGGCCAAGCATGAATCCCTGTCCGCACACGCCCGTGGCGTGGAGCAAACCCTCCACCTCATGGCTCCACCCCACCAGCGGGGATCCATCCGGGGACATGGGGTAGAGGCCCCGCCACATTCTTCTCACCCTCAAATTCTTGAGCCGGGGAAGGAGGTTAACCATTCTGGCTCCCACCTGGGAGAGGAAAACAGACGTCTCTCTTTTATCTGTGCCCGCAATCGCCGGCTCCGGCGTGATGCAAAAGACCACTTGCCCCAGCTTGTTCTGATAAAAGTAATAGTTCTTGGAATCCGGACCCGGCCGCAAGTCCACCACCATGCATGTGAAGAAGGGCTGAACCGGTTCCGTGATAGCCGCCTCGTGGGAGTCCGGCAACACCGGGATGTCCACGCCCGCTGTTTTACAAAGCTCGGGGGAAAAAGGGCCGGCCGCGTCTATGACCACAGAAGCCCGGTGCCGACCTTTATGCGTCTCGACCCCCCGGACCTTTCCTTTTTCTACCATGATACGGCTTACCGGTTCTTTGAAGTGAAACACCACACCGAGGTCCAGGGCTCTCCTGTAAAACGCATTCACAGCAAGGAGTGGTGAAGCGGAACCGTCGTCTGGGGAAACAGTGCCTCCCAGCAGTCCCTCCCGGTTTATCCCCGGGACCACCTCCTGAATTTTCTCGGGGCTTACAAAGTCGATCTTCAACCCGTACTGTTTTTGTATGGGCAAAATGCTTTTGAGCGCACCGGCCTCCTTCTCCCGGTACACTGGGAAAGTGTAGCCCCCTTTGAGCCATTCCACATTGTCCCCGTAAGTCTTCTCCCATGTGGAAAACAGCTCAAGGGACCTCAAGCAAGTCAGGATCTTGGCCGGATCAGAATGGGTTGCTCTGATTCCGCCAATGGCGTTCTTGTTCTCGCCCTGGCCCGGAGAGGGCAATTTGTCCACCACGAGGGTTCTCAGGCCCAGCTCGCCAAGCGCCATGGCTGTCGGAACCCCCACAGATCCTGCCCCAACCACGATGACATCAAAACCGCCGCTGCCAGTCACACTATCCTCCACGATCGACGTTAGCCTTGTTTACAAGTATCGACAACCTATTCGAGTGGCACAAGGCGTAAGGCAAAACCGGCCAGTCCTCCGGGCCTTCCTTGCGCCTTAGGCCTTTAGCCTTTTGCCACATGGTTCATGTCCCATTACTCGTTTTCTTGCACAGAAACCCCAATCAGCTTCAGAGGTCAACGGCTAACGCTCCGTTCTCATCCCCGCCAGTATCCCCAGCGCCACTTCCACAAAGGGAGGCCTGTCCACCCTGTCCGTCACTTCTCCAAGGTCGATTCCCTCCTCCTGGAAAATGCGCCAAATCATGAGTCTGCACGTCTTTGCCCCGCAGGCTCCCATGCCTGCCCTTGTAACCGCTTTCAACTGGTTCAGGTCTCGCACACCCTCTCTAATGGCGGCCCTGATCTCTCCTGCGGTGACCCTTTCACACCGGCACACCACGGCCTCATCAGGAGGAAGTTCTTTTTCATAGACGTAGGACGG
>JARRRH010000389.1:3499-4860 GCA_037380925.1 Deltaproteobacteria bacterium
GGCTACCTTTCGCTCGACCTTGACCTGAACAAGGAGTGTGCCCGGGTATTTCTTTTGACGGGCAACCACCTTCTCCACCGCATAGTATCCAAGTATTGCCCCTTCCACATCCGTGACCGGCACCTTTTCCCCAACCTCCACTTTTTCTCGCCATATCTCGTAAGGCAGGGTCACCGTGGGGTGTTCCCGGTCTTTGCGGTAATCCACGATGGTTACGGCCAATCCGGGACAAATAAAAGCGCAATTTAAACACCCTTTGCACAGGCTTACATCCACCACGTAGGGGAGGCCTCTGATGTCGTCCCTTTCGGTCTTAATTGCGTCTTCGGGACACACGGAGGTGCAAGGATTACAGGGAACCTCTTGGTAACAATGGAAGATGGGCATCACCCCTTCTTCTTGTTTGGGCTTGTCGCGGCGCACAACCGCTCCCGGCTTGGATTTCAAGATGATCTCTTTCTCTTCCCATGCCTTAGGGATTTCGCCTTCGTATAGCCCCAGCGACTTGGCTATCTTGAGACCCTGGATCTTTCCTGCGAACATGGCTGCGGAGGCCTCTGCAATTTCCCCGGCATCTCCGGCAGCGTACACATCCATGCCCCACTCTTTTGCCTTTTGACAGAATTCATTCACCTCCGCCAGCCCCACAGCAATGAGCACGGTATCAACCTCAAAGGTCTTGTGGGTGCCGGGAACCACCCGCCACTCCTTGTCGAGCTCTGCAATCGTGACCGATTCCACCCTGTCGGTGCCGGTGGCGGAGACCACGGTATGACTCGTGAACAAGGGCACTCCGAGCCTCTTGAGCTTTTGTGCATGAACCAGGTATCCGCTCACAGACGGCAACGCTTCAATGAGGGCAACCACGTCCATGCCCGCTTGGATCGCGTGATAACCTGCAATAAGACCCACGTTTCCACCGCCCACAATAAGTATTTTTTCCGAAGACTTAACAAGGTCTCGATTCACCAGGGTCTGAAACGCTCCGGCTCCGTAAATTCCCGGCAGGGTATTGCCTGGGAAAGAAAGCATCTTTTCTCGGGCTCCCGTGGCCACCAGGATTTTCAGGGGCTTTACCTTTCTGTAAATTCTTCCTTTTACCACGCCCACAATGCCGTCGGAGAAAACACCGATTGCCGTGCCATTCAACCAGATTTCAACGGAATCGATCTTCCTCACATCTTCTTCCAGGATTTGCGCGATCTCGAAACCCCGTGTCCCCGCGTACGAGTCCTCTACAGAGCCAAAGAACTTGTGGGTCTGGAGAAGCAGTTTTCCGCCCAAACGGCTCTTGTCGTCCACAAGTAAGGTGTCCACCCCAAGCCTACCCAATTCGATGGCAGCCGAAAGGCCTGCCGGCC
>JARRRH010000390.1:0-3394 GCA_037380925.1 Deltaproteobacteria bacterium
CCTGGAATTTGTGCTCAGAGCTTTCTCAAAAGGAATGGATGGGGTGTTTATCGGCGGCTGCCGTCTTAATGAATTTAATTATATCACTCATGGGATTTACAATGCACTGAACATGGTGCTTCTGTGCAGAAAAATAATGGAGCATATAGGGCTGAACCCGGAGAGGTTGAGGATCGAATTCATGTCTGCCGGTGAAGGGATCCATTTTGCCGAAGTGATGAATGATTTTGGCAGGCAGGTGAAGGAGTTGGGACCTCTCGGAACAGGCGAAGAATTGAACGGGGATGAATTGAAATCCAAAATTCAAGAGGTCACAAAGCTAATCCCCTACATTAAGATAGTGAAGAGGGAGAAGCTGGAGTCGCGTCTTGAAAATGAAGGAGAACACGAGGGATTTTTTACCAGTGAGGAGATAGACAAATTATTCAGTGAAGTAGTGTCATACTATATCGACCCGGAGAAGTGCCAGGCCTGTATGATCTGCCAAAGGAAATGTCCTGCGGAGGCGATCGAAGGCCGCAAGAATCAGATCCATGTCATTGACCAAGATAAATGCATAAAGTGCGGAACGTGCTTTGAAGCGTGCCCCCCTCGTTTCGGTGCTGTGCAGGAACTTTCCGGCGGGCCCGTTCCGCCCCCTCTCCCTGAGGAAGAAAGGACCATAGCCAGGAAGGGCAAAGAAAAATGAGAAAACCTTCCGGATCATGCCCCCCCTGAGCCTCAAACTCTTGTCTCGTAAAGGCAGCATGAGGCTGCCTCCCCCCTTTTAGCCTTGCCAATTTGGAAGATGGACCTGGCGCGAACCTCGTTGACCCTTGACCGGGTTACCAAAGGGTCCCTATCGCGCCTTGCGGGGCAACCGGCAAAGCAGGATTGAAAGGTCAACGGAGAGTACGCGGACACGCCGGGGAAAGGGGTTGTCGGGATCCCCTTCCTGGACAGGTACGTCGAGCAGTCGGGTTTGAAGTTTCTGGAGGAGGCTGCGAAGCACCCCGATCAACCGTTCTTCATCAACATCAACTTCATGAAGAACCACCAGCCCAACCTCCCTGCGCCCGAATTCGAACACAAGTCGCTCTCAAAGTCGAAGCACGCCGATGCGGTGGTTGAACTGGACACTCGCGTCGGCCGCATCATGGACAAGTTGCGCGAGCTGGGATTTGACAAGAACACGCTCGTCTTCCACACTGTCGACAATGGCGCCTGGCAGGAGGTTTATCCCGATGGGGGCTAGAAGCCGTTTCGCGGCACGAAGGGTACGGACCGTGAGGGCGGCAACCGGGTACCGGCAATCGCCGTGTGGCCTCCCAAGATCAAGGCAGGCGTGCGGAACCACGATATTCTCGGCGGCCTAGACCTGATGGCCACGTTCGCTTTGAGGTAAATCATGAACAAAAACAAACTGTTACCTGCAACAGTGCTGGTCACACTCCTGGTGGCAATCGCCCCAAGCTCGGCCTTCGCCCAGTCGAAGCCAACATTGTTTTCATCATGGGCGATGACATCGGCATGTGGACTATCGGCGCCTATCACCGTGGCATGATGGCCGGGAGGACCCCTAACATCGACAAGCTTGCTGACGAAGGTTCCCGTGAATTTCCTTCTTGGAGCGTATTACAACGTTGAGACGCCCGATAACGGCCCGGACTGGGGTCTGCGTTTCCAGATCACCCTGTTGTTCCCCAAAAAGAAGTGAAGGTCTCATAACTGCATCAACAGTGACGATCTCAAAAAATACTCGACCTCTTCGAAATTGAGGAGCAATGTTCTTCCTGCGTTAGAGATTTCAGACAGGTCTTAAGCACCTCTACCCCGTTTCAGGGGTGCGAAACGTGAGTAAGATATTTCTGCTCTCCACTTTCATGCAAGCCCCGCCGACAAGACCTCGGCCTCTATGAGGTCTCCCGTGTCGAATCCGCCGGTGAACCGGTCGTGCACCGGCGCAAGCAGGTCATAGGCCTCCTCACGCCTATCCTGGGACTGAACTTGAAGGTTCAAAATCTGAAGAGAGAAGGAAGCAGGAACGGCGGCTCAACCCTCGCGGAAATCGAAATCCTGGATTGTCTGGGTGAAAACCCCATCTCTATCGGCCCGTTTTTGGGAAATGGCATTGACCACCCCCATTTTAAAATGATAAATACCATTAGGAACAAAAATAGCTTTAACATCAGCAAAACTTTTTGCCTTCGTGATGCTCCCATGGAGGTCTGCTGCGCAGGTAAAGAGTTGAGCCGACCCGTGGAGGCTTGGAGGGAACGGGGCCTGGCTTGGTACCGGCTCAAATACAAGTATATGGACGGGACGCTCTTCTCCACGAGAATCCACGGGCCTGCGGAGAAGGTTCCGGTGCTGGTGAAAATCGCAGGTGGATAGCCCAGGAGCAGATAAGGTGCGGGGACGACTTGCCGAAGCCCAGGCCAAACCCGGTGCTGAGATCGAGGCGCGTCCAAGGGCCGAGGCGTCCCTCGCTGAACGGCTGAGGTTTGAACGACTGCTTTCGGACGTTTCGGCGCGTTTGATGGAGATCCAGTACGATCAGGTGGATGCAGCCATCGAAGCGGCGCTCGGAAAGATTCTCAAGTTTTTCCATGTGGAACGGTGCGGCCTGGTCCGGATCTCAAATAACGATAACAGCTGGCGGATCACGCACGTAGCGTATGCTCCCGGGATTACTCCCGTGCCGAAAAATACCGACCTCCCCATTATGCAGTTCCCCTGGGTCTACCAAAAGATACATAGGGGTGAAGTGGTCTCGTTCACCACGCGTGACGAGCTGCCTCCTGATGCAGCGGTCGACAAGCAAACCTACGAGGGATTGGATATTCGATCCGCCCTGAACGTTCCTGTCACTACTGGTGCGGCGTTCGATTACGTTTTGTCCATCAACGCGGTTCGCAAGGAACGTGCTTGGCCGAAGGATTATATCGCCAGGCTTCGCCTGCTGGGAGAGATCCTGATAAATAGGCTGCAACTTTCGCAGATACGGCAGAGGTTGGAGGATCGACTGCGCTTCGAAGGCCTGATTTCCGATATCTCGGCCGGTTTTGTAAAGATTTCGCCCCGGGAGGTGGAGACGGAAATCAATAAGTGCCTTCGGCGCATCACCGAGTTTTTCGATGCGGACAGGTGCAGTCTGGGTTTATTCTCGGAAGACGGGACTCAGCTTGTCCTCGCTTTTGAATATCACCGGGAAGGGGTCGAACCGGGACCCGTTTCCCTTTCCAAGGATCAACTACCCTGGTACATTGCCCGGTTGACTCAGGGAAAACCGGTCGGGATCAACCGGCTGAAAGATCTTCCTGCTGAAGCGGAAGCGGAGCGTCGGCTTTGTCTGGTCAAGGGCATAAAATCGATCCTTTCGATCCCTATGGTCAGGGAGCGGCGGACTGTGGGG
>JARRRH010000391.1:0-3386 GCA_037380925.1 Deltaproteobacteria bacterium
CATGAGGCTCAGGGAGGAAGCCTTTTCTTGCGTTCCGAGGCTCCGGGCTGGTCTTTTCTGTGACTTACCTCCGGGGGAGTTTTGCCCCCTCCGCATTCCACCCTTTGGGATGGCTGCGGTTTCCCCCAGAGATAAGTCACGAAAAGACGGCGCCCTCTCACCAGTCACTTCAGAAAAGGCTACCTCCCTGAGCCCCCATCGGTGGGGGCCACCTGATGCCACCCGCTCTGCGGGTGTAGCGTCACTCTACAATCGACAATCGACAATTTCAGGAGGCTACTGATGTACGATTTCCTGCTTTCAGATGAAGAGAAGGGCGCTCAAACCGAGGCAAGGCACTTTGCAAAAGAGGATGTGCCCAGCTCTTTGATTCGGGACATGGATACGGAGCAGATTCGGTATCCAAAGGAATTTCTCGTAAAAGCGGCCGCCCGCAATCTCTTGGGTCTCAGATTTCCTCGACAGTGGGGAGGCCGGGGAATGAAGTGGACCGGAGAGGTGGCCGCCCTGGAAGAGATCGGCGTTCTCGGATCGAGCCTCTCCTGTCTTTATTCCCTTGTGAGCATCATCGGGGAAGCTGTCAACACCTTCGGCACAGATGAACAAAAAGAGACGTACCTGAAACCCACCCTTGAGGGTAGGCTTGCCTGTGCCGAAGCTCTCACCGAACCCAGAGGCGGCTCGGATTTCTTCGGCGCCACGACCCTGGCACAAAGAAAAGGCGACTACTACATTCTAAACGGCCAGAAGCGTTTTGTGGTGGGCGCTGAAGGGGCCGACTATTTCATCGTTTATGCCAAAACCGCACCGGACGCCCCGGCCCACAAATCCATTTCTGCGTTCCTTGTGGATCGCGACGCGGGAGTGGAGGTGAAACACGTGTACGGCCTGCTCGGATCCCGCGGCGGGGGCACAGGGAGAATTTACTTTCGCAATGCGGAAGTGCCGGCCAAAAACTTGATTGGACCTGAAAATGGAGGGGCTCTGGTCTTCAACCGGATGATGATCCCTGAAAGACTGACCACGGCCGCTGCATGCCTCGGTATGGCCCGATGTTGCATCGAGGTGGCCGCTCGCTATGCCAACCGGAGGAAAGCTTTCGGGGAATTGATCCGAAAGTTTGAGGCCGTGAGTTTTAAAATCGGTGACGCCGTCACCCGTCTTGATGCGTCGAGGAGCTTGGTGTACATCACAGCCCGGTACGTGGACGAAGGACTCGATTCTCGCAGGATGGTTTCAGAGGCGAAGAAGACGTCCACTGAAATGCTCTGGTCCGTAATCAATGACTGCATGCAGATCATGGGGGGTATCGGCTATACCAATGTTTACCCCATAGAGCGTTTCCTGAGGGATGCCCGCCTTCAAATGATATGGACCGGCACCAATGAAATCATGAACCTGTTGATACAACACGAGTTCTATAAAGAACTTCTCATGAAAAAACGGGACACGCGGGATGTCGAGCTGGATGCCATCGAAGAAGACGGGGAAGAGGAAAAAGTCTACGAGTAGACCCCATTGGGGAGCGTTCGGATGGGAAACCCTTTCTCTGACAAGTCCTGACAGGTCGCCGTGCTGGAAATGACTTGCCAGATAATCTTCCTGGGGGTTCCGCTGATTTTTGCGGCTGTCGGACATGGCTTTGTTATTAAGTACGACCGTTTCCGCTTCCTAAAGAGACCCTTGGATTTCGGCCTGTATTTCAAGGGGAAAAGGGTTTTTGGAGACAATAAAACCTGGAGAGGGCTCGTGATAAACGTGGTTTTCTGTGTAGCGGGAAGCTCGTTCCAGGCCCTGCTTGAGCAAAACAGTGCTGTACCGGAGTGGCTTTCTCTTCTTGACTACAGACAAAATGCTCCTATAGTAGGGTTGTTGCTTGGTCTCGGCATGACCGTCGGGGAACTTCCCAACAGCTTCTTGAAGCGACAGTTAGGGATTCCTCCTGGTGGGAAAAAACCGGGTCCCTTGGGGCTGTTGTTTTTTCTCTTCGACCAGGTAGATCTGGCATTCGGAATCTGGGTTTTCCTTTACTTTCTTATCAGACCCAGCCTCACCTTCTTCTTGTGGTCTCTTGTTGTCATTGTTGTGCTTCACGCGGCTGTGTCGAGTGTTGGTTACCTCATGAAAATGCGGCAAACCATTGTGTAAACCCCGGAAAGAAAGGAGGATCTGGGCATGAGAGTACAACTAAAGCAAATCATTTGTAGCACCGATTTCTCCGATTTTTCAAACTATGCCATACCTTACGCTATTGCTCTTGCCCTAGAGTTCAAGTCCAAGCTCTATTTTTGCCACGTGATTGATCTGTCCTCAGCAGCTGTTTACGGTGAGGCTGTTCTGGCTTTAGAAGAGCAGCAAAAGCGAATGATCGCGTACGCCCGCGAAGAACTGTCCGCCCTTATGGCAGGCCACAACATTGACTGGGAGCCCCTCATCACCGTGGGGAACCCTGCTTATGAAATCGCAAGGCTTGCTCAGGAAAAGGGCGTGGATTTAACCATCGCGGCCAGTCACGGCCGGTCCGGGTTGAAACGGCTTATTCTCGGATCGGTAACGGAACGGCTTATGCGGACTCTTCCTTGCCCTCTCTTGGTCGTTCGCAGCCCCGACGGTGGTTTTCTCAAGCCCTCAGAGCAGGAGATCAAACTCAAAAGCATCCTCGTGGGATGCGATTTTTCAGCCGATTCAACCCTTGCCTTGGAATACGGCCTCAGCCTGGCTCAAGAGTTTCAATCCGAGCTCCATCTAGCCCACGTGATCGAACCTCCTGTCTACGAAGACCTGATCAAAACCCGTCCGGAATACAGCGAGACTCAACAGGACCTCCGAGATCAGCTGATCGAGAAACTGTCAAGTCTCGTCCCCGAAGAAGCCCGAAGCTGGTGCACTCCTGTCACGAACCTCTTGGCCGGGCAGCCCGATGAGGAACTCGTAAAATATGCCGTCGTGCGTAACCTGAACCTCATCGTCCTAGGCATACGGGGTCAGACCCTTGTGGAAGCCCTGGGCGTCGGCTCAACAACGGACCGCGTCATTCGAAAAGCCCCCTGCCCTGTTCTTTCCATCCGTCCTACGACGATAAAGCAAAAGGTGTAAAACAGTTCTGAGGGAGTAGCGCCCATGTTTCCCATGTCCTTCGACTACAAGGTGCTCGAAACGCTTCCTCTGCAGAACAAGGAGGGCGTCAACAGGGTAGTCGGCGTCCTCGAGGCGCTCACATTCCGTCGCGTGATGCCCTATTTCAGGAACAAAAGGGGCACCGATGCAGCCGCCGTGATGCGGGTGGGTTCCCACCTGACCATCTCTCGCATGGAGGATGAAGACAACAGCATCCATACCGTGAGCCTTGTCTCCCAGAAAGAGCAAAGCTGGACACTTCACATCCA
>JARRRH010000392.1:0-6477 GCA_037380925.1 Deltaproteobacteria bacterium
TAGGCGCGGTCGTGGTGGCCGGTCCGACCCAACGAATCAATGGGTGCGCTGATGCTCAAATGATTTCGGGGGTTAGGGATATGGCTGCAAAGATTTCCTCTCAACTCCTTTACAGACAGTCCAGCGGCAATGGAAGGCGGTTGAACCGTGAATTGGATAAGGAATTCATCGGTCAGACGCAAATGTAACAGGGCATATCCGGCTGTGCCGGAGCAATTCTGACAAAAAGAAAGGAGGTTTTTCACGTGGGAAGAGTTAAACTTTTTGATTTAAGTCACCCCTTTGGCGACAAGGTGCCGTTGTGGCCGTATTTTGCTGACGTGAAGATAGAGCGGATGCATTACCATGCCAAATCCGGCGTCCTCTCACAGGTTATAACGACAACCATGCACTGCACCACTCATGCCGACTCACCGGCTCATGTTTTCGAGGGGGGCATGTTTACCGCTGAAATTCCCCTTGAAAAATACTACGGTACGGGAGTAGCGGTATCCCTTCCCAAGAAAAAGTGGGAAAAGATCATGCCCGAAGACCTTGAGAACGCGCGTCCCAAGATCGAAAAGGGTGACATCGTTATGGTCAACACGGGCTGGCACCACAAATACTCAGACAGCGTCGAATACTTCTGCTATTCTCCGGGCCTGTACAGAGAGGCAGGAGAGTGGTTTGTGGAAAAGGGAGTCAAATGCGTCGGTGTTGATCAGCAGGCATTGGATCACCCTTTGGCTACCGCCATTGCCCCCCACGGCCCGGGCCCGCTGCGGCCGGATATCTGTGAGGAATACAAAAAGGAGACCGGCCACGATGTGCTGGAGGACTTCCCGGAGTGGGAGCCCTGCCATAATTTGCTGCTTCGTAACGGAATAATGGGCTATGAAAACGTGGGTGGTGACTTGGACAAGGTCACCGGTAAGAGGTGCACCTTTGCGGGTTTTCCTATTCGGTGGGAGAAAGGAGATGGGTCCATCGTGAGAATCGTGGCCATTGTGGACGAAGGGGATCAATAAAGACACAACGCAAGCCCTCTTTGGTGTTGAAGCTTCTTCCTCTCACAACAGGAGTGGAACTCTCAACACCGGGATGGTCCTAAAGGAGGTCAAACACCATGAAAAAGGTCGAATTAAAGGACGTAAAGCCCTATGAAGCGCCCGGGCATTTCGGCATGACGGCTATGAGGCTGCAAGGTAAAGAAGAATCAGGGGCTCAGAAGTTCTGGATGGGGCTTTCCCATTTCCTTCCCGGCGGGGGCGCGGAATGGGGCTATGAGGACAACCCTTTGGAAAAAATTTACTTTGTCCTTGATGGAGAAATAACCGTCAAGTCAAAGACGGAAGAGTTTGTGCTTCGCAAGTGGGACTCGCTTTTTATGGGGCCCAATGAGGGAAGGGAAATTATAAACAACACCAACAAGCCCGCCAGCATGCTGGTGGTCATAAACTATCCGGAATAAGAAGACACGAGGGAAAAGAAGCAAAAAATTACACCACAAGAGTCTAATTCTGAAGAAGACCCGGCATTGTAGACAGAACGTGCCGGGTCTCTGAAATTGAAAAGGAGATGGATATGGGAGCTAATGAAGCCAAAAGCCTTTTTGATGTTTCAGGAAAAGTCGCCCTCGTCACCGGGGCCACAGGCGGCTTGGGACGAGCCGTGTCAAAGGGTCTGGCACAGGCAGGGGTCAAGATCATGGCCACCGGCCGGAGCGAGGAAAAACTTAAACCGGTTGTGGAAGAAATAGAGAAGCAAGGGGGTGTCGCTGCCTTTTCAGCCGGTTCACCCATTGACCAGGAAGATGTCCAACGTGTAATCAAGGAAACGGTTGACCGATTCGGCGGTATCGACATTCTGATTACGGCAGCCGGCGTGAATAAACCCTGCGCCATTGTCGATCAACCCTTGGAAGAGTGGGAAATGATTATGGATGCGAACGTCAAGGGGACCTGGCTGTATTGTAAGGAAGCCGGAAAGGTCATGATCAAACAAGGAAGAGGCGGCAAGGTGATTCTTGTAGGGTCGGCACGCGGCGAACTGGGTATGGCCAACTATTCCGGATACAGCCCGTCCAAAGGGGCCGTTCATCTTCTGGCAAAAACACTGGGATGTGAATGGGGCCAGTACGGGATTAATGTCAATGCCATTGCGCCCACGGTGTTTCGTACGGCCTTGACCCAATGGATGTTTGATGATGATGCATTCTACAAAAATTTTCTGAAAAGAATCCCCATCGGCCGTCTGGGAGAGCCTGAGGATTTCATCGGGACGGTTATCTATTTGTCTTCAAAGGCCTCCGACTTTATAACGGGTGCCATAATTTGTGCGGACGGTGGTTACGCCGCCGGGTAGGGGGACATGATGTCGCAAATCAGAGAAGTCGGCGTCATCGGCGCCGGATTGATGGGGCACGGTATCGCACAGATCTTTGCGCTCAGAGGGTATTCGGTCGCCTTGTTGGACATCCGTGAAGAATTGCTCGAAAAGGCTTTGGAGGGGATTCGTTCCAACCTGGCCCTGATGGCCGAATATGGCATATTCTCTCCGAAGGACATCGAGCCGGCGCTTTCCAGGATCAGCACCACTGTGGATTTGAAGGAAGCCGCCGCCGGAAGGCAATTCATCGTGGAGGCGGTCTCTGAGAACTTGGAATTGAAACAGAAGGTCTTTCAAGAACTTGACGCCTTGTGTCCCCCGGGTACCATCCTTGCGACAAACACCTCGGTGATCAGCATAACCGAGATCGCTCAAAAGACCCGGCACCGGGATCGCGTCCTGGGGACCCATTTTTGGAACCCCCCTTACCTGATCCCTCTGGTGGAGGTGGTCCGGGGCGAGGAGACGGTTGATTGGGCCGTGGACGCAACTTATGACCTGCTAAGGGAGATCGGGAAGCATCCGGTGCGGGTCGACAAGGATGTTCCCGGGTTTGTGGGCAACAGGCTGCAGCATGCCCTTTGGCGAGAGGCGATTTCCAGTGTGGAGCACGGCATAGCGGATGCGGCCACGGTGGACGTGTGTATCCGCTACGGTTTCGGAATGAGATTGCCGGTACTGGGTCCATTGGAGAACGCGGACATGGTCGGCACCGATCTCACCCTGGCGATCCACGAATATATCTTGAAATATCTCGATCGCTCCCCTGAGCCTTCCCCCTATCTGAAGAAAAAGGTCGAGCAGGGGGATCTCGGATTCAAGACGGGACGCGGGTTCCAGGTGTGGTCGGAAGAGAAAATCCAAAAGTCTCGAAAGGGCCTTCAGGAATACCTTTTGAGTGTCCTGAAGCGTCATAGCGGAACGGCCTAGTCCCTGTAATTCCGGAGATTCATGTCAGCTGTAACCGGTGCGTGGGCTCCCATTGCCGGAGGCCAGGGCAATCCGGAAGCCCTGGTTTTACGGCCCAAATAAAGCTCCAAGACAACAGCCAGGGCAGAGATTTTGTTTTCAAGGAGGGCAAGGTGAGTTCCAGAGGGGGAATTCACAAGAGTCCGGATATCACCATAGTCTATAGGGATGCCCTCGTCGCAGCCAAGCTTATGAGGCCCGACAGAGACCAGTTGGAGCAAATCAATGCCATGAAGAATTTTCAAATCGGTATAGAGGGACCGGATGAACTGACTTCATGGTTCACGGAAACCCTCAGCCTCATGCTGACAGCCGGCACGAAATACGGTACGGGCATGGGCAATGGGGTGACGAGGTATACGAGCAATACCAACGGTGGACCGGTCTTTGTGTACGTCAAAGAGGGGAAGATCATCAGGATCGCGCCCATTGAATTTGACGAAGAAGATGCTCAGCCCTGGAGCATCAAAGCAAGGGGCCGGGAATTTACTCCTCCGAGAAAAACCACGATTTCTCCCCATACGCTGGCTTGGAAATCCATGATCTATTCAAAAGACCGCTTGCTCTATCCCATGAAACGGGTCGACTTTGATCCGAAAGGTGACCGGAAATGCCGAAATCGCGGCATATCCGGGTATGAGCGGATCAGCTGGGAAGAGGCCACAGATTTGGTAGCAAACGAGATCAAGCGGGTGAAAAGAGAATACGGGCCGGGCGCCATCATGAACGGCAGTGGATCCCACCACACCTGGGGAGCGCTGGGTTACTGGCTGAGCGCCAGAATCCGCTTTTTCAACTCCGTAGGGTGGTCTCCCGTGGTCCACAACCCGGACAGTTGGGAGGGGTGGTATTGGGGCGCCATGCACCACTGGGGATACAGCATGCGTCTGGGCGGTGCTGAGGCTTACGGGACTGTGGAAGACTGCATGAAACATTGTGAAATGGTGGTGTTCTGGTCCAGCGACCCGGAGGCTACCAGCGGGGTCTATGGGGCCTTTGAGGGAACCGTTCGACGCCAGTGGCTGAAGGACTTGGGGATTAAACTGGTTCATATCGACCCCTATTACAATCACACGGCGGCTTTGCTCGGCGGCAAATGGCTTGCACCCAGGCCTGCGACCGGTAACGCCCTGGCCCTGGCTATCGCAGGGATTCCGGCCAGGGAGGTGCGGGCCCTGGCACGTGAATGGGGAACAAAGAAAACGTACCTAGCCGCAGGAGGACTCAACGGGATGGCCGGCGCTTGCCGGTGTGCCACAGGAAATGAGTGGGCCCGGTCCATGGTTTGCCTTATGGCCATGCAGGGGTTGGGTAAGCCGGGCGTCAATATGGGGGGCATGCAGCAGGGGACCCCCCTGGACCACAGCTTCTTTTTTCCCGGTTACGCAGAGGGAGGATTTTCCGGAGATATCGAAGCGACGGCCCTGGGTGTCAACATGTACCAGCGGATGCCGCAGCTTGCCACTGTGAATACGGTTTATCAGCGGGTGCCGAGGCTGAGGATCCCGGAGGCCATACTGGAAGGGAGAACCTACGGGTATCCTACAGACCCTAAAACGATCGAAGGACAATTCCTGAAGTTCGAATACCCGGCCCCCGGGAACTCTCCTGTCAGACTGTATTACAAATATGGCGGATCCCATTTCGGGACCATGAATGATACCAACCGCTATGCCAGGGCTTACCGATCAGAAAACCTCGAATGTGTGATCAATCAGTCTATTTGGTTCGAGGGAGAGGCCAAGTTCGCCGACATTCTCTTGCCCGCCTGCACGAGTTTCGAGCGGTGGGATATTAGCGAGTTTGCCAATTGCGGGGGATATATCCAGCACAGCTTCAATCAGTGCAACCACCGGGTCGCTGTGTTGCAACACAAATGTATCCAGCCTTTAGGAGAATCCAAATCGGATTTTCAAATCTTTTTGGACATAGCAAAGAAGCTGGGACTCGCCGCTCCTTTTTCCGAAGGCGTAACCGAGCTGGACTGGTGCAAACGCCTGTTTGACGCCACGGATCTACCGAAGCATGTTTCATGGAAGAAGTTCCTCAAGAAGGGCTACTTTGTGATTCCTGCACCTGCCGAAGAACTCAGAGCGCCTGTTTCCTTCAGATGGTTTGCCGAGGGTCGGCCTAAGGACACGCCGGAACTCGCCCCGCTGCCTGCCGATTATACCGAGACATTCGGTATAGGGCTTCAAACCCAGTCGGGTAAGATAGAGTTCGAATGTTCGAGTTTGAAGCGCTTTGACCCGGATGATCCTGAAAGGCCGACCATTACCAAGTACATTCCTTCCTGGGAGGGTCATCACACCCGGGAGCTTTATGAAAAGTACCCTCTCCAATTGATTTCTCCTCATCCCCGTTTCAGTTTTCACACCATGGGGGATGGTAAAGACAGCATCATAAATGATATCAAAGACCATCGGACCCTGATAGACGGTTATTACTATTGGATTGTGAGGATCAACTCTAAGGATGCTCAGGCACGGGGCATAAAAGATAAGGATCTGGTCAAGGTGTTCAATGATCGGGGATCCGTTATTTGTGCCGCCCAGGTCACGGAGCGCGTGCGGCCCGGAACCGCCCACTCCTATGAATCCTCCGCGGTCTATGACCCTATCGGAGAGCCCGGCTATTCCACGGACCGAGGCGGATGTATTAACCAGCTCACTTCAAAAAGGGGCATTATTAAGAAATCACACAGTCATGCGGCTAATTCGTGCCTTGTCCAGATTGAACTCTGGAAGGGGCAGGAGAAGGCAAAATGAAAAAATGGAACCTGATTATCGATGTGGAGAAATGTGAGGACTGCAACAACTGTTTCCTTTCCTGCAAGGACGAGCATGTGGACAACGATTGGCCCGGATACGCTGTTTCTCAGCCCCGTCACGGACATCGATGGATCAATATCCTGCGCAAGGAGAGGGGGCAGTTCCCACTCGTAGACGTCGCCTACCGGCCCACCCCTTGCATGCACTGCGATGATGCGCCGTGCATGAAGGCGGCAAGGGATGGGGCGATTTACAAAAGAGAAGACGGTATCGTGATCATTGATCCGGTCAAGGCCAAGGGGCAGAAGGACCTCGTCAAAGCCTGTCCCTACGGGGCGATCTGGTGGAACGAAGAAAAGAATGTTCCTCA
>JARRRH010000393.1:0-3372 GCA_037380925.1 Deltaproteobacteria bacterium
CACGGGGATGAATGGCGAGGAGAGCCCGCCGAAGCTTTAGCGAAGGAGGGCTGATGGCTATGGAGAGTTCCGCCATCCTTTTCAGGATGCCCCGCGGCTTGCCGCGGGGAGGCTTCACTAAATGGGCTTGGGAGAGTGCATGGGAAGGAATGAGTCAGTCATAGAAGCGCTTAAAGGCATTGTTGGACCTGAACACCTGCTGGTTGATCCCAAAGGCCTTTCACAATACGCGGTGGACGACGTGCAGCCCTGGGTTGCGGTTTTTCCTGAGAGTGTGGAGGACATCTCTAAAATCGTCCGTCTGGCCGGAAAAGAAAACCTCGCCATTGTGCCCCGGGGAGCCGGCACAAAAACGGGAAAGGGAAACCCCCCTTCTCGTCTTGATATGGTGGTTTGCACAGAGCGGCTCAACAGGGTGGTGGACATGGACACGGCCAACCTGACTGTTACGGCCCAGGCCGGAGTGCCCTTCAGGGAACTCCAGGCGGCTTTGAGGGGTGCGGACAACCGGTGTTACATGCCGGTAGAAGACACGGCTGTGGTCTCGGATCCCGAGATTTGCTCCGACCGGGAAAACACAGGCTGTTTTATACCTCTATTTCCTCCTTTTAGTTCTAAAGCCAGCCTTGGAGGGATCATCGCGGCCAATTCAAGTGGTCCTATGCGCTTGCTATACGGCCTGCCCAGGGATCTGGTTTTGGGCGCCCGTTTTGTGACTCCCGATGGGGACATCATCGGCATGGGAGGGAAGACCGTAAAGAACGTCTCAGGATACGACATTACCAAGCTGATGATAGGATCACAAGGCAGTCTCGGTATCCTCTGCGAAATGACCCTTCGGCTGCTTCCCCTGCCTGAGAAGGTGAACACAGAATTCCTTTTCTTCGAGGGCCTTCGCGAGGCCTCCGACTTCACCAACAGAGTTTTTGACTCCCCCTTACTGCCCGCGGCTGTGGAGCTCATGAATCACGGTGCATTCCCTTTTCTTCCGTCGGGCGTCATGGAGAAGAGCGGATACGGGGTTGCTGTGGCCATGGAAGGGGTGGAGGAGGCGGTTGACCGAATGGCCGCAGAGATCAAGACCACGGGATCCGAGTCAGGGGCCCTGAAGGACGTGTATTTTCAGGCGGGCGAGCACTATGCCTTCTGGGATGCTTACAGTAATCTGGAGGGCGTGCTTTGGGAACGAAATCCGGACCTCCTATCCCTGAGGCTCAACTACCCCGTCTCGAGGTATGCAGAGCTTATGGATTCCGCCGAGTCAATGTCGTCGGAAAATGCTCTGGATGCAGTGCTGCTTTGCCATGCCGGCAGCGGTCTCAGCTTCGCCCACATCAAGGGTTCATCGGTACAGTCAAATGCACCGGAGCCTGTCGTCACGTTTTTGAAACAACTGGAAGAGCGGTGCGACGACCTTGGAGGCCATATGGTCATGGAAAGGGCGAGGCCCTTTTGGAAGAAACAATGGCCTGTTTGGGGAAAGGTAAGAGGGGATTTTGCCATGATGAAACGCATCAAAGAGCAAATGGATCCCTTGGGGCTCTTCAGTCCGGGGCGATTTGTAGGAGGAATTTGAGTGAATATTCTCCAGTTGCGTAAACTGACCTACGACCAAGTGGCCAGGTGCAACCGATGCGGTTTCTGCCTACCCAATTGTCCGATCTACAATATTCAGAAGGTGGAATCGGCATCCCCAAGAGGCCGGAACGCCATCACCCGAGCTGTTATTGAAGGCCGCTTGGCGTGGAGCCCTGAAGTTGAAAAATCTATTTTCTCCTGTCTCGGCTGCGGGGCCTGTACGGTCGCTTGTTTCCCCTCTTTGAAAACCAAAGATGTGGTTTTTATGGACCGTGAGTGCCTTGTTGGCGAGGGGCTTTATCCCAAAATTGCGGATCGCGTGGCAAGAAGCCTTGAGGAAAAACACAACATATCCGATGAAGACAACGAGGAGAGGGCCGACTGGCGGGAGTTGCTGAAAGAGCTGCCGGAGGCCGCCTTTGAGAAGGATCGGGCTGAAGTCATCTATTTTGTGGGTTGCGTTGCCTCTTTCTTTCCTATGGCTCAGAAGATTCCATTGAACATGGCCAGAATTATGGAGAACCTCGGTGTGGATTTCACCATCCTGGGCGGCGAAGAGTGGTGCTGCGGCTATCCCCTCGTGGGCGCGGGCATGAAGGATAGGATGGAGACACTTAAAGAGCACAATCTACAGAAGGTGGAAGACGTGGGGGCAAAGAAAGTCGTCTTCACATGCCCTTCCTGCTACCACACCTGGAAAACGTTCTACACACCCGATGTGGAAATCCTTTCCTCCAGCCAATTTCTGCAACAACTCCTGGAAGAGCAAAGGCCGGCTTTGAAGGAGATTTCCGCCGCAGTGACCTATCATGATCCCTGCGATCTCGGCAGGGCCAGCGGGGTGTTCGACGCTCCGCGAGAGGTGATCAATGCCATTCCCGGCCTTCGCCTGGTGGAACTGCCGAGCAATCGGCAGTGGAGCGTCTGCTGTGGTGGGGGCGGTAACCTGGAAATGGTGGACCCGGAGCTGTCGGCCAAGGTGGCTCAGATGAAAATCGAAGAAATCCTCAGTACCGGCGCAGATATGGTGGCGTCCTCCTGCCAACAGTGTCTCCGCACTATCGCCTCCAATGCGAGAAGACAGCATGTTGCCCTTGTGGTGAAGGATTTGACCGATTTGGTGGCCGAGGCGTTGCTGTAAGCGAAGGGTTGCGGAGGGAAATTCAGTTGTGGGACAGTCTTTTGGATGGCGATTGTTTGGAGCTTTAAGGACCTGGTCCTCAGGGCCCGGAATCTTTATTGTCTAGGAGGGGAATTGTCATGAAAATTGGCTGGATTGGTACCGGCGTTATGGGTGCTTTCATGGCCGGTCATTTTCTAAATGGCGGCCACGAGCTTCATGTGTTTAACCGAACGAAAAGCAAAGCCCAGGGGCTCCTCGATAGCGGTGCTTGGTGGTGTGACACCCCTGCAAAAGTGGCGCTGAATTCCGAGATCCTTTTCACCATTGTGGGCCTTCCCTCTGATGTGGAAGAGGTCTACCTCGGAGAGGCGGGCATTCTTGCCGGAGAGGGTCTCTGTAAGATTGTCGTGGACATGACCACCAGCCGACCCAGTTTGGCACAAGAAATTGCGGCAAAAGCCGGCGAGAAAGGCATTGAGAGTTTGGACGCACCGGTATCCGGGGGGGACATTGGGGCCAGGGAAGGCACACTAGCCATCATGGTGGGCGGCAAGAAGGAGACTTTTGAGAAAGTGCTTCCCCTTTTTCAGCTCATGGGAAAGAACATCAGCCACATGGGAAAGGCCGGGGCAGGTCAACACACCAAGATGTGTAATCAGATCCTCGTGGCG
>JARRRH010000393.1:3412-5935 GCA_037380925.1 Deltaproteobacteria bacterium
CTCCTGTATGCTGAAAAGCTGGGGCTCGACCAGACTGCTGTGATTGATATCATCGGCAAGGGGGCAGCCATGTCCTGGCTGATTAACAAACTGGGCCCCCGAATTGTGGATGGGAACTATGACCCGGGTTTCTTTGTGGAACATTTCATCAAGGACATGGGCATTGCTCTGGCGGAGGCCGAAGCGGTGGGCCTTTCTTTGCCGGGCCTGGGATTAGTCCACCAGTTGTACGTCGCTGTGAAAGCGCAAGGCCATGGCCGTTTGGGAACGCAGGCCCTGTACCTCGCCTTGAAGGCCCTGAATGGGGAGACTGGACCATAAGGCATCCCTCTTGAAAAAGGCCAAAAAAAGGCTTACCGTACAAACATGGAGTAGAGCTCTGGCATGAGAATCTACGGAGGGAGTCAACAAAGTGAAACCTGTTCTTGTTGAAGTGGTAGCGCCCATGCTTTCCAGCGTTGAAATGAGCTGTCGGGGATGCGGCGCTATAATGGGGTCTTTGGGCCTGAGAAGCCAAGATCGAAACGCTTGTGCTAGCGAGTACCCTGACGATTGGAAATTTGCCGTGGCGTCTCTGTCGGAATGGGTTGGAGATCTCTCGCGGCTATATCGTCACCGCATCAAAATTCGGATCATTGACGCCCAGTCTCCCCATGGCCTTTGGAAGCAAATCAGACACCGGGTCTTCAAGTTTCCGGCCTTTATTGTGGATAAGAACAAGACCTATATAGGATGGGAATACGCAGCGCTGGAAGCCATCATCGATGAAAGAATCAAGAGCGCATAACAGGCTGCTGAAAAGCGATTTTCTTGAGCGGCGGAGCCGCGTTTTATGAAATCGCATAGCGATTTCATGCAGGGAAAAGGGCCTCTTTGAGCCTACCCACCATTTCCAAGCCCCTCACCTCTTTTTCAAAAAGGGGAATCTCCCCCCGTAGGTTCTCAAAGGATTGCTGGACTTCTTCTCTGTAACGGTCCTGCATCTTCACGCGATTTCGGATAAACTCAGCCGTGTCGTCGGAAATTTCGGATTTGTCGATGGCCTGGTTCACCACCACCCCGCCGATGGGGATACCGAACTCCTCGAACCAGCCGATGAACCGTCTAATTACGGCAATAGGAAGGGACTCCAATAAGGTGACGAAAAAGAAAGCGCTTTTCTCCTCATCCGTCAAGATGACCCGCATGCCCTCGATCCGATCCCGAAAAGTCACGAGGTAGTCCAGGAGAGGGTCTTTTTCTTCCTCGGCTTTCTTCTTGCGGAAGGACAGGCTCAAGCGCATGCTCCTGGCTTCCTCCCGGCTTTTCATCATCTTGTCCACCCACAGAGTATAGACCTTGGACATGCCTAGGAGTCTCCGGGCATTGGCCGTGGGAGCTGTATCAAATACGTAGAATTCGTAGGCATCATCGAAGATGATGTTGATCATGTTCTCGAACATGGCCGATTCTTCAAAGGCCGGGTTCATGGTGGCCGATTCGATAAAGTCTTCCGCCTTGGTCGGGATGTCGGCAAACTTAAGAAACCACCCTATTTTTTCGCGGATTTCCTTCTTGGATTTCTCAATGGTTTCTTTCGTGTCTATCTCTTGAACAAACAAGTTCTCGGTTCCGGGCATCTGTACCGGCCTTCCGAACACATCATAGTCAAAAAGGTTGGAAAGGCTGTGCACTGGATTTGTGGAGGCTAAGAGGGTCTTTTTGCCCTGTTCCGCCATCCAGAGGGCAGCTGCTGCGGCCACCACGGTTTTTCCGACACCACCCTTTCCGCCAAAATAGATATAGCGCATATGGGGATGTTCCTTGAAAAAGTCCGCCATTGTGTTTTTCATGACAATGTCTCCTCGAACATCACTTCTGCAAGTTTTCTGATGGTATCCAGGCCTTTGATTTCAGAATCAAACTCCGGAACCATGGCGAGAACCGAGGCGCCCAGTTTTTTGTCGATCATATCCAGAGCCTTTGCCTGCATGTCAATTCGATTTCTCAGGTAAGCCGGGATGTTCTCATTCAGCAAATCCCTATTGATGACGCGGTTGACCACGTATCCTGCCAGAGGCACATTATACCTGGCAAAGAGACCCGCAGCCTTCTCCGTGTCCACGATGGTCATCTCCTCCGGGTTGACCACAAAGAAGAAGGCGGTCTTTTTCGTGTCCGTCATGATTTTGGAGGACGTGCCAATACGGTCTTTGATAAACATGAGTTCATTGTAGATCTCGTCCTCCTGCGTTTCCTCTTCCCGCTGCATGGTGGCAATCGCCTGGTCGTACTCCTTCATCTGCTGTCTCAAGGTGGTGATCTTGTCCAGCCAGGCATCGTATATGGAGGCCATGCTGAGATAGTAAAGGGCGTGTCCGAGGGGAACGAGATCGTAAATGTAGTAGTCAAAATCCCCTTTGACCACGATGTCCACCACGGCATCAAAGATGGCGCTTTCCTCCATGGCCGGTTCCGCGGAAGAGGCCTTGATATAACTTTCTATTTCTTCGGGGATTTTTTTCATGCCGTACATATCGATGA
>JARRRH010000394.1:0-6579 GCA_037380925.1 Deltaproteobacteria bacterium
CTTCAAGTTTAGCCACATCCAGCAGATCATGGATGAGCCCCAGGAGGGCATCAATTTTTTTCATGCCCTTTTCCACGAATTCCTGCTGTTTTTCTTGAAGGGGACCCGCCAGTCCCTCCGCGAGGACGCTGTTCAACTGCCGGATTGCGACAAGAGGGCTACGCAGTTCATGGGCCACCATGTTCACGAAGTCGGTCTTCATCCGGTCCAGTTCCTTAAAGGGGGTGATGTCCTCCAATACCGTGACCGCTCCAGCTACAGCCCAAAACACGTTGCGGTCCGATGCCAGGGCAGGGGCCGAAATGGCTCTGAGCACCCTGCTGCCCAAGAAAATTTCTTGGGAAATGAGCTCCTGTTCAACGATTTCGCCCCCTTGAATCCGATGCAACGTCTCAATCAGGGCATTGTCCCGGATGATCTCAGACACAGGCACCGGGTTTGGAATCTCCCCGGAGAGGTCCAGCAAGCGCAGGAGGGCGGGGTTGTGAAGGATGACTTCCAGGTTCTTGTTGGTCACCATCACGCCGTTGGCCAGACAGTGGATGATGGTCTCCAATTTTTTCTTTTCCGTGCTGAGTTCAAGAAGGTTTCGGACGGTTTCCTCCTGGAGTCGTTTCGTCTGTTCTTCCAGCCGTTTCTTCTCCAACGCCCTTTCAATGGTCAGAACCAGCAAATCGGGATCGACCGGTTTTGAAATGAAGTAATAGGCCCCCCGCGTCATGCAGTCCACCGCGATATCCACAGAGCCATGTCCGGTTACAATAATCACCGGAATATGAGGGTACGCGGGGCGCATGGTTTTGAGGAACTCTTCGCCCCCCATGATAGGCATCTTCAAATCAAGAAGGATGACATCTACGGTGTTCCTTGATAGGAGGTCGAGAGCCGCGCGGCCGTTTTCAGCGAGGACGACCTCATAGCGCACCCTGTTCAGCAACCGGCGCGAGGTCTCCCTGAAACGCTTTTCATCGTCTACCAAGAGGATTACGGGTCGCTGGGTCATAAATCAGAAGACTGCCTGTCCCCTCTGAGAAAATGCTACCATTCCCATTTTCTAGGCGACTTAAAATCCGAATGTCGAAGCACGAGATCCGAAACAATGACAGAATTTTCAATACCCGAATGACACAAAGGAACGCTTTCATGAAGTGTCCATGATTGATTTCTTGGTTTTGAACACTGAAGCATTTGGATTTGGAAAATTGTTTCGAGTTTCGATATTCGAATTTCGAGTTTATTCTGTTCTCTTACCCCACAACGCCTTGCTTCCAATACTGCATTTTCTGCGAAACTGGCGCACAAGGCCGAATCTTAGGGCGCCGATTCCTTGATGACGGGCAAAAGCACTCTGAAAGTGGTTCCCTTGCCCAACGTACTTTCCACGTCAATAGAACCGTGATGGGCCTCCACAGCGCCTTTCACAATGGCGAGACCCAGCCCGGTCCCAATCACTTGACGTGTCTTGGGGTGTTTCACCCGATAAAATCTATCAAAAATCTTCGGCAATTCCTCAGGGGGTATACCAACCCCCGTGTCTTCCACCGTGATCTCAATATACTCGCCAAGCCCTTTTGCTCTTACGGAGACCTCCCCTCCCTCAGGGGAATAACTGATCGCGTTGGTGACCAGGTTGTTGAAAATCTCCTCCATGCTCTTGGGGTCTGCTGTAACGGGCTTCAAGTTTTGGCACACATGGGAGAGAGTGAGACCTTGCTCTCGAGCTCTTGGCTCTAGGAGTGTGATGCACTCTTCGATAATCTGACCCAGATCCGTGGGCACTTGACGTTGCACCCATTGCCCCTCTTCAATTTTTGCCAAGTCCAGAAGATCGTTGATCAGATCCAGAAGGCCGTCGATCCTTTTGGACCCCTTGGTTACAAAATTCTGCTGTTTTTCTCCCAAGGGTCCGGCCCTGCCCTCGATCAAAACGTGATTCATCTGTCGTATGGCAACGAGAGGGCTCCGGAGTTCATGGGCGACCATATTGAGGAAATCCGACTTCATCCGGTCAAGCTGTTTGAACGCGGATATGTTTTCAAGGACGGTCACCGACCCCACAACACTCCCTTCCGGCCCAAGCACGGGCGCTGAAACAGAGCGGAGCACATGGTTTCCAGCCCGGATCTCTTGCACGGCGGCTTCGTGCTCCTTGGATTCCCCTGCCAGAATCTGTTTCAGTGTGTTCGTGAGGGCTTGGTCACTGATAATTTCTGACAAGGGGAACGGCTTGTCTTGGCTGCCAGGAACCTCCAGAAGCCGCATCAGGGCAGGATTGTGAAGAACCACCTCCAGGTTCCGATTGGTCACGAGAACGCCGTTGCCCATACAATGGATAATGGTTTTAAGGCGGCTTTTCTCAAGGCCGAGATCATAGAGATTTCTCTCTCTTTCCTCCCTGAAAAGTTCCGCGATTGCTTCAAGTTTACGCTTCTCAGCAGCCCGGCGCACAGTGATCATGAACTGATCCACCTGAAAAGGCTTGGTAATGAAGTCATAGGCACCCTTCTTCATGCAGTCCACCGCTGTGTCCACGGTTCCGTGACCCGTGATAATGATCACCGGTATGTCAGGATGCTGGGCGCGCACGGCTTCCAAGACCTGTTCTCCGCTCATAATGGGCATCTTCAGGTCAAGAAGCAGAAGGTCCACCGGTTCCTTTGCAATAACCTCCAAAGCGGCCCGACCGTTTTCAGCAGTGAGTACCTGAAAGCCTTGAGCGGTCAAGACCCGGTGACATCCATCCCGGATGGGTCTTTCATCGTCAGCAACCAGCACAGTGATTGTCTCTGTCATGGCTCATCCAGTCCAATGAAAACAGGTTCTTCGCCGATGAACACCGAGTCCGCGGCGGCGCCCCCGTGTTCCAGAGGCAGCTCGATGATGAACGTGGCGCCCCCTGTCGCCGGGCACTCCATGTACAACCTGCCTCCATGAATTTTGATAATGTTCTGCGAGATGCTTAGCCCCAGGCCCGTTCCTTTTCCAACCGGCTTTGTGGTAAAGAAGATGTCGAAGACCTTGTCCCTGAGGTTTTCCGGGATTCCGGGCCCGGTATCGGAAACCTTGATGGAGAAGAGGGAGCGATCTTCAACAAAACGGGCTTCAATGCTCAGCTTCCCTTTGCCTTCCATGGCGTCCGCCGCGTTCATGAAAAGGTTGGTAAAGACCTGCTGCAGCTGGCTCATGTCTCCGATCATGTTCGGCATGCCCGCGGAAATATCCGTTGTCACCTCAATGTCCTGAAAATAGGTTTTGTGCACGAGGAGTTCCAGACACTTGTGGAGCAGATCTTCGAGGCTGAAGGAGGCTGTCTTCCCCGCGGATTTTCGGCTGAACTCGAGCAGGTCTGAAACGATCTTCTTGCATCTTCCGCATAGAGGAGAATGGCAGACAAAGGGTTGTTGATTTCATGGGCCACGCCGGCAGCCATCCGACCGATAGAGGCGATCTTCTGCGATTGGATGAGTTGGATGTTGGCGTCCTCCAGCTCTTTTCTCATTTTGAGGATCTCCCTCATGTCCGTAAACACGCCGACACTGCCGATCTCTTTGTCATCGATGCTCATAATGGAAGCGGACAGGGTGACCGGGATCTCTTCCCCGTCCTTAGCGGTCACGGTCATGCTGGTGGGATTCAACTTTCCAGGCGGGCCGTGCCGGTCGCTTCGCATTTTGCGCATGTTTTCTTTGGCCACCTCAATGTCATAGAAGCTACTCAGGTGCCCTGTGTTGATGATTTCCCCGGCGGAATAGCCGGTGAGTTGTTCCATGCCTTCGTTAAATATGAGCACATTGCCCTTGGTGTCCACCACCACAATACCGTCCACGGTGCTCTGAATCACTTTCTCAAAAAAGGTATTGGATTTTTGTGCCTCCTGCTGGAGTCGAATCCTCTCGGTGACATCTCTGGATGCCTCAAGGATCTGCATCACCTCACCTTTTTCATCATAGATGGGTGCGATGGTGACCACGTCGAAGCGGGTCTCACCCTTCTCACCCACATATTCCTGGTATTTGCTGATGAGGCCGAGCTTGCTGATCTCCTCCAGGCGGTTGTTCAAGATGCACTCCCTCCCCAGTTCCGCGCAGGGCCTTTCCAGACCGTATCGCACCTTGTAGCAGTGCTGACCAATCACATCCTCATAGGCGAGACCGTGTTCTTTGAGAAAGGTCTGATTGACCCTCTCGATCCTCATGTCCAAACCTACCACCATGATGCGGTAGGGCAGGGAATCCAGAATGACCTGAGTCTGCTTTCTGCTCTGTTCTTCGTAAAGCTGCCGATCCTTTTCAAGAGCCGTTTTTTCCATCTCTATCCGGATAAGGTCCCAGATCAGTCGAATCGCCCGGTGATCGATGACCGACACGTCAGCCGGTTTTTTTCGATAGATTTCATCCCGCACCTTGGGAATCCCGGTCAGTTCAATAACCAGGTTGAGTCCTTGAAGGCCGAAGAGTTCCTCCATGTGTGTGGTGGCCAGGAGCCCGCAGGTTTTGGCATAACGAAGCCCGGGGGCGTCGGGATTCACATCCGAGACCCCCAAAATTTTCATTTTCATTCTCGAAAGGCGATCTTGGTCCAGAAGTTGAAGGAGATCGTAACACGCCTTTCCCCCACCCACGATCGCCGCATTGAGGGGAATGTCCGCCTGCTGGCCTCGACGGATGGGTGCCGGGCTTTTGGTCCCGGTGGGCGGTGTTTTTTCAGGGGCACGGTCCAAAGTGTTCGAAACTCCCAAAAGGGGTTTTTCAAATCAGGGGGCACACGCGCTCAAGAAAAGGGTAGGGCGCGAGGTCGCGCCTCAGAGATTTTTCTCCACCCTGAGGCGGAGACGCACTTTGTCTTCCAGATCCTGGGTGATTTTTTTCATAGCCGGCCCTTCAGAAACGGGCCCCGAAGTGTTCCATCCTTTTTGAAGGGCCTCTGTCTTTTTATCCCTGAACTGTTCGACGCTTACAGCCATGGATTTCCACAAAAAGAGCTTCTGGAGGATATGGCGCTCTGGAGCTGTAAGATCTCTTGCCGTGTCGATGGTTTCCCCATGGCCCGTTTCGAATATCATAATCGTTGGCTATGATCAATACTAATATGGTAGGATATGATTAAAGACAAGTAAAAATCTCTGACCAGAACCTGATGCATTTTAGCACATGGTGAGAGCGTTTTCAGAATTTTTTAAGGGTTACTGAACTTTTGGCCTGGGAAGAACGCCTGCTCTTTCAGCGATTTCGGGGACTCTGTGCTCCCATTCAATGGCCATGAGATGAACCCCGGCAATGCCTTGCATTTGTTTGAACTCCTCGATTTGCTCCACAGCAAACTTGATGCCTTCTTCAGCCACCTTTCCTTTACCGGCCTCCCGAAGCCGCTTGATCAAGGAATCCGGAACATCCATGCCCGGGACAGACTTGGCCATGTATTGGGCCATGCCCACGCTCTTCATAGGGGTCACACCGGCCAAAATGAAGCATTTTTCATGAAGGCCCATGTCAACCGCTTTCTTCCTGAACTCCCTGAATCGGTCCATGTTGTAAATACATTGGGTTTGTATAAACTCCGCTCCCGCGGCTATCTTCATGGACAAACGGTACACTCTGAACTCAAAGGGCTCGTCAAAGGGGTTTGATGCAGCCCCGATAAACAACTTGGGAGGAACATCGATCTCCTCATCATTCATGAATTTGCCTTCCTCCCGCATCTTCTTCACAAGGGCTATGAGCTGCATGGAGTCTATGTCATAGACGTTCTTGGCTTGGGGGTGATTTCCAAAGCTCTGATGATCTCCGGAAAGGCAGAGCATGTTGCGGATGCCCATGGCGGAAACGCCCAGAATGTCACTCTGAATGGCCAAGCGGTTTTTGTCCCGGACAACCATCTGAAAATTGGGCTCCACTCGCTCTTGGACCAATATGGTGCAAGCCGCCCAGCTGGACATCCTTACCACCGCTGTTTGGTTGTCCGTGATATTGACCGCATCCACCATTCCTTTCAAATGGGCCACTTTCTCCCTGAGATGCTCAACATTGGCCCCCTTAGGAGGACCGCATTCGCCGGTAAAAGCAAAATGTCCTGCTTTTAAGACCTTCTCGAGATTGCTTCCTGATTTGAGCTCGTCGTTCATTCCACCAGTTCCTCCCTCACGCTCCTTCGAGGACCTCCGTCTCGAGCCGTGCGCCAATCCTTTGCAGGTTTCGGCTGCATCAAATCCTCCAACCGCCCCTCTTCCATTTTTTTGCGCACGATCTTGTCCCAGATGCAGTCCACTTCTTTGGAAATTTCACACTTGCCCTTTGCCGATCCTCCGCAGGGCCCGTGGAGGAGGCTTTTGGAACACCGTGCAACGGGGCACATGCCGTCAAAATAGTGAATCACGCACGTACCACAGCCGGCGCACCTTTAGGCCCAGACACCATGCTGCGTTGCTCCTCCGAAAAAAGTGGTGTTCACCGCCGGAAAGAAACGCTGTTTCGGATAGGCTTCGCTCAAGAACTGCGGGCCTACGCCGCAAGCCATAGAAACAACACAATCGTACTGATCCACAATATCTTTGACTTGCTCAATGTATTCAGGGTCACATTG
>JARRRH010000395.1:0-4286 GCA_037380925.1 Deltaproteobacteria bacterium
AGACAACAGAGACGGCACAGAAATTGTTTAATACTCAGCCTTTGTTTTGAAAATTTGAAAATTCGAAAATTCGAAAATTCGAAAATTCGAATTTGCTTCGTGCTTCGTGCTTCGGATTTCGAGTTTTTTTATCGCGCTGGTTCTTAAGTTCACTTGTCGGCATTAATGGACAGTGATCTTTAAAGAATAGCGGAGGAAAGAAAAGAATGGGTCTTTACAACCTGGACAAAATATTTAAGCCCCAGTCCATTGCGGTCATCGGGGCCAGTGAGAATCAGGGAACCATAGGCCATGCCGTCATGGTAAACCTCACAGAGAACGGCTACAACGGGCGTATTGTTCCTGTGAACCTCAAGTACCGGGAGGTCCTGGGCATTGAGGCGTACAAATCCCTGTCCGAAGCGAACGGTAAGGTGGATCTAGCCGTTATAGCGACGCCTATCTCCACGGTACCGGACATTATCAGAGAATGCGTGGACAAAGGCGTGGGCGGTGCCGTTGTCATTTCTGCCGGTGGCAAGGAAACAGGTGAAAAAGGGCGGAAACTGGAAGAAGAGATTGACAGAGAAGCCCGAAAAGGGGGCCTGAGAATCATCGGGCCTAACTGCTTGGGCATCATTTGCCCGGACAGGAACCTCAATGCCAGTTTTGCGGCCCACATGCCTCCAAAAGGGAACATGGCTTTCATTTCCCAGAGCGGCGCGATTTGTGCGGCGATGCTCGATCTTTCCCTCAAAGAAAAAATGGGGTTCCGGCATTTCGTGAGCATCGGCTCCATGCTGGATGTGGACTTCGGAGACCTGATCGACTATCTCGGAGCCGATCCCGATGTCAAAAGCATTCTTCTCTACATTGAGAGCCTTACCCACTTCCGGAAATTCATGAGTGCGGCCAGGGCGGTTTCCCGCGTGAAACCCATTGTGGTGCTGAAGTCGGGTAAAAGCTCGGCAGGCGCTCATGCCGCCGCCTCCCACACGGGAGCTATGGCCGGGGAGGACACGGCTTACGAAGCGGCCTTCAGGCGGGCTGGGATCGCCCGGGTCAAAACGCTGGAAGACTTCTTCGACTGTGCCGAGATGCTGGCCAAGCAATCTCCTCCTTTGGGAAAACGACTGGTCGTGCTCACCAATTCGGGCGGACCCGGCGTTATGGCGGCGGATGCCATAGCGGAATACGGCCTGGAACTCATCGCCCTGAGTGACGAGACTTTGAATTCACTCAACAACATCCTGCCGCCTTACTGGAGCAAAGGAAACCCCATCGACATTTTGGGAGATGCCACAGCCGAACGCTACGCGCGGGTGGCTGATTGCTGTTTTGACAGCAAGGACATAGAAGGCATGCTGGTCATCATTAACCCCCAGGCCATGACTGACCCTACCGACGTAGCCAAAGCCCTGGCCGAGCACCTTAAGAAAAAACCTTACCCGGTATTTACCGCGCTCATGGGAGGGGTGGACGCTGAAAAAGGGAGGCAGTTTCTCAATGATGAGGGTATTCCCACATACGACACGCCGGAACGGGCCGTCCGGGCTTTCACAGTGCTCCATAACTACTCCCAGAATCTGAATTTACTTCAGGAGATTCCTTCAAAACTCCCTCACGAAATCGAACCTGACCACGACGAGGCCAAAAGCTTGATCAAGAACGGCCTGGAAAAGGAGAATAAGTTGCTCTCGGAAGTGGAGTCCAAAAAACTCCTCTCTTGTTACGGAATTCCCGTGAATCGAACCGAGGCGGCAGGGTCCCTGGAAGAGGCGGTGAGGATCGCCCCGGAAATGGGTTATCCCCTGGTCATGAAGATTAACTCGCCTGAGATCAGTCACAAGACGGAAGCCGGCGGAGTGAAGACCGATCTGCGGAGCGAAGAGGATTTGCGGCAGGCTTATGAGCAGGTCATGGCTAGCGCGCGCAACTATGACCCTGATGCACACATTCTGGGTGTGACCCTTCAACCCATGGTTCGAAATCCCGACATGGAGCTTTTGGTCGGGGCTAAGAAAGACCGGAGTTTTGGTCCTGTGATTCTGTTCGGTCTTGGAGGTGTTTTTGCGGAAGTGTTGGCGGACAGCAATACCGGTTTGGTGCCGCTGAACCGGACGCTTGCGCGCCGGCTCATGGAAAGGACCAAGACCTATAAGCTCCTTCAGGGGTTTCGGAACATACCGGCCGCCGACATGGGACTTCTGGAGCAGTTGCTGGTGTGTCTTTCTCACCTTCTCGTGGATATTCCCGAGATCGCAGAGCTGGACATGAACCCGGTCATTGTAAAGGAGGGCAAGCCCTGTGCGGTGGACGCGAGAGTTCTGCTCACGAAGGCCGAGCTTCCATCCCCCCTTCACCTGGTGATCAGCCCCTATCCTGAGCAGTATGAATCCAGAGAAACAACGTCGGGAGGACTCGACATTTTCATCCGGCCCATCAAACCGGAAGACGCCCCCATGCTGCTGGACCTTTTCGACAGTCTTTCCTCAAGGAGCCGGTATTACCGGTTTTTCAGCCCTATGAAGTCCCTGTCTCAAGACATGCTTGTGCAGTTGACCCAGATCGACTACGACCGGCACATTGCTCTGGTGGCTTTCGGCAAGGAAAACGGGCAGGAGAAGATGCTTGGAGTAGCCAGGGTCATCAGCGGTGCGAGCAGGGAAGACGCGGAGTTTTCTGTGGCCGTGGGCGATCCATGGCAGGAAATGGGTGTGGGAAGGGTGCTTGCCAAGAAAAGCATTGAAGTGGCTAAGGACTATGGAATCCAGAGGATTCACGGCAATGTTCTGGCAGAAAATAAGCATATGTTGAAGCTGGGTCGAGAGATGGGATTTACAGTGTCCCGAGGCGAAGTAGCCAATGAATATTGTTTGAGCATGAAACTGAAGTAGATTCGTAAAAGCCGTAAAAATCCTTGAAAAAGATTATCACGAAAACGCGAAAGAACGAAAACACGAAAAAGAAGCTTTGTTTTCTCTCTCGCGCTCGCGAAAGCTCGCTAGAGCCACAGAGCTAATAGAGAAATAGTTTAAGTTTTTCTTCGCCCCATTGGTCAATCTTCAATAGTCGATCGTCAATCCAAGTACCTAATACCTAGTACCCAATCGTACCCTTCAACGGCAGATGGTCCGAGGCAGCCCGGGCCAGCGGCGATTTGTGCACATGGACGGAAAGGAGGGCTTTTTGAGGGCGCACCCAGATCCGGTCCAGTGCAAGGAAGGGTCTGCGGGAAGGAAATGTGGGGCGTCCGGGAGATCTTCCCAGGCAGCGGTGAAGAAGACGCAGAGACCTGCTCTTGGGGAACCAATCGTTTATGTCCCCGAGGAGAATGAGGACATCTTCTCTTTCAGCGCAGAGCACGCCGTCAAGACATTGCGCCATGGGTTAGACCAAGGTGCGTGACAACGATACGGATGGACTTGCCATGAATATCCAGTAAAACATCTAAAGCTCCGCGCGGCTCCCTTTTGGGAAAGCTGATGTCCATACGGCAACTTTGTAACACCGGCCAGTGCGTCAACAGAACATTGCCGTATTCTCCGTCTACCCGCTGGAGGGTGGGCCCGGCAACAGCCGTGAAACCTGTGGCCTGTGCCAAGTAATCCATCTGTGCGGATTCCTGCGTTCCATCCGACCTGGAGTCCACTTCTTGAAGCCCGACCACATCTGCCTTCAATTCCCCTATGACCTTTGCCACGCGCTCCGGATCTTGAACGCCGTCTGTACCGACGCACCTGTGCACATTGTATGTGGCGACAGAGAAGCGAAGATCCCGGGGCTTTCTCATCTTTTTTTAATCTCTTTAATCTCTTTAAAGTCCTTGCGTCTGTCAAACCAATGCTTGACTAGAAAAGCGCCTCCAATGATGAAAGCCGCCAGTACAGCCAGGATGGCGATGCTCATTGCGCCGGGCTCCCGGAATACAGCCTCAAGCTGATGTTCAAAAATCGCTATGGCGGTAATGCCGGGTGCCATTCCGAGCACAGTGCCCAGCACAAAGTCCCGAAATCGAATATGGCTGGCACCGGCCACAAGGTTGATGACGGTGAAAGGAGCCACGGGAATAATGCGAACCGCGGTTACCGCAAGAACGCCGTGGCGAGCGAGCCTTCGACTTAAGCGGTTCAGCCGGGAGCCGGCCAGTTGGCTCACCCTGTTCCTGCCAAGGGCTCGACCTACAACGTATGTTCCCACGGCCGCTAAAAGGCATCCGAAGATGGAATAGAAAAACCCGGCAAGGGCCCCGAACGTGAATGCGGTCGCAACAATGAGCAGAGTAACCGGAAACATGATCATAGTGC
>JARRRH010000396.1:0-3361 GCA_037380925.1 Deltaproteobacteria bacterium
TCGTTTCCCCTGTGGAAGGATCCCTGCCTATGGGGGGGCAGTCAGGAATATAGAAGAGCTTGCTGTACTCGGGCATGGGGATCAGATCCCCCGACCTGAGCGGATAAGGTAAACCCTGTGAAAAACCGGCCATTCTGTAGTAAGGATGGTCGTACACATGACCCTCGTGATCCGCATAGAGCATGGCGGGTAGATTCCGGTAGTCACGATCGTTCATAAGGCGATTCCTCGGCCTCTCGAAAAGGCCTCTATGGGCTCCGTCAGTGCGGCGCGGAAAGGATAGCACAGAAAAGGAGAGAGGAAAACGGCAGGATTTTCATAACGGGTTTGACCTCTTCACATGAAAAAAGCCGGCACTATGTGTTTGCCCAACCCGGGCGAGTGTTGTATCATCAGTTTTGTTACCGGTTTTCTATTCCACCTGTTACCCATGGTTGCATACCAGCAAGGCACAAAAATAAAAGTAAAGCCATTCCGACTGGCGAAGTATTTCGCTTTGGCGAGTTTTATTGTTTTGATCATTTTCAGCTTTCCTTTCTCCGTCTTCATTTCTCAAAAGGCCAAAGAAACCCTCTTACAGAATTACGAAAACACCGCCCTTCTCGTGGGAGAGAATCTGAATTACCAGGTTTTCAGGAATTTCGTTCTCCCCGTCACCAGTCGATTCGGAGCCGTCAGGTTGAGAGAAAAGGAACAACAGGAACTGATGGATCAAGTAGTCCGAAATACCATTCACGGCTTCAAGGTGGATCTGGTGAACATTCATGCCATCAACCAAGGGGTTATTGCCTACAGCACCGATCGAGAACTCATCGGTCTGAAAACCAAGGAGACCATCGGTTACAAGAAAGCCATGCAGGGAGACAGTTTCTCCTCAGTCACCTCAAGCCGATATGATCTTTGGGGCCTAGGCATTGAAATTCTGGGCGGACAGAAAAAGATACGGACGTATTTCCCTTTTAGGGCCCTGGACCCCTTCAGCGGACGACGATATACGCTTGGCATTTTTGAGCTGATCCAGGATGTAAGTGAGGAATACCAGTCGATTGTGAAGTTCCAATACCTCATCTTCTTTTTATCCACCCTCATTATGGGACTGATTTTCGTCGCCCTGCTTCTCATCGTCCACAAGGCTGAAAAAATCATTGAACAAAGGGCGAGGGAACAGCTACAGCTTAGAGAACAACTTCACCAAGCCGAGCGCCTGGCCGCACTGGGCGAGATGGTGGCAGGCGTCTCTCACGAAATCAAAAACCCTTTGGGCATTATCCGAAGCACGGCCGAATTGATGAGCGGAATGCCCGATGCGAGCGAAATGCAAAAAAAGCTCTCCCGGGTAATCAATGAAGAGTCCAATCGCCTCAACAGCATTGTAACGGAATTTTTGGATTTCGCCCGGCCCCAGTTGCCAAATTTGAAGCAGTGTGACCTTGCCGAAATCCTCCGAAAAAACCTTGCCTTTCTGCAACCTGAGCTGGAAAAAAGGGGTATCGAAATTCATCACAACTTGAATGGCCGTTCCCTGAGACTTCAGGCGGATCAAGACCTCATTTACAGGGTCTTCTTCAACATTCTGATCAACGCGATCCAATCCATGAGCGATGGAGGAGCCATACATGTCGATGTGGTAGAGGACAAAGATCATCTTCTCACCAAGATCGAGGATTCCGGCACCGGCATCAGCCCCGAAAATCTGAAAAAAATCTTCAATCCCTTTTATACCACCAAGGAAAAGGGCACCGGTCTCGGCCTTTCCATTGTGGGGAAAATCGTTGAAGGGCACAAAGGATCCATCGCCATAGAAAGCAAAGAAGGAGAAGGAACAAAAGTCCGCATCCAGTTGCCCAGAAAGGGCTAATGGATATTGTGCAACTCCGGGACCATGCCCAGAGATTGGAGCTCTTAAACCGTGGACACCGTCCTCATCGTAGACGATGAAAAGAATTATCTTGTCGTGCTAGAGGCCCTGTTGGCTCCGGAAGGCTACGAGATCATGACCGTGGACAATGCCCAAGCCGCGATCGAGCTGATCCAGGGGGTCGACCTGGATTTGGTGATTACGGACATGAAAATGCCCGGCATGAGCGGTATGGAGCTTCTTCAAGCCTCCAAGAACATAAAGCCTGAGCTGCCAGTGATTATGATGACCGCTTACGGCACCATTGAGATGGCTGTGGAAGCGATGAAAAAGCAAGCTTATGATTATATCACCAAGCCGTTTCAAAATGAAGAACTCAAACTCACGGTCACAAAGGCGCTACAAAATCACCGTCTTGTCAAGGAGAACCGCCTCCTCAGTGAGGCTCTTTCTGATCGCTATCAGTACGGCAATATTATCGGCAAGAGCAAGCCCATGCTGGAGATCTACGACTTGATTCGCAAGGTGGCCCAATCCAGGGCCTCGGTGCTGATTACAGGCCCCTCCGGCACGGGCAAGGAACTCATCGCCAAAGCCATCCACTATCACAGTCCTCGAAAAGAGCGGCCGTTCATATCAGTCAACTGCGGAGCCTTGACGGAAACCCTCCTGGAAAGCGAACTTTTCGGCCACGAAAAGGGCGCCTTCACCGGGGCTATATCCATGAAAAAAGGCCGGTTTGAACTGGCGGACGAGGGGACCCTTTTTCTTGATGAGGTGGGTGAAATGTCTCCTTCGCTCCAGGTCAAGCTGCTCCGGGTGCTTCAAGAAGTGGAATTTGAGAGGGTCGGCGGCACCAAGACGATCAAGGTAGACGTGCGCGTTTTGTCCGCCTCAAACCGTAACCTCAAAGAGGATGTAGCTGAAGGCCTTTTCAGGGAGGATCTCTTTTACCGCCTCAATGTGATTCACATGGAAGTCCCTCCCCTCAAGGAGCGCAAAGAGGATATCCGCCTGCTGGTCCACCATTTCATTGAGAAGTATCGCCAAGATGAAGGAAAAGGAAAAATTGAGCTCGCCCCGGAGACATGGAAGGCCCTGTACAATTATCCTTGGCCGGGCAATGTGAGGGAGTTGGAAAATGTGATTGAAAGGGCTGTGGTTCTCAACTCGGACGGCCTCATAGAATTCCAAGATCTGCCCCCCGAGTTTTCGGAAAAACCCCAGGACCTGGATATCGATCGTTTCATATCGCCCGATGCCGAGCTTCAGCCGACCCTTGAAAAAATTGAGGAGAAGCTGATCCGGAGAGCCTTGAAGCTAGCCAACAACGTGCAGGCCCATGCGGCGGAAATGCTGGGCATCACCAAAAGCCTGATCCAGCACAAAATGAAAAAGTACAATATTCATCTGTAACGGTCCAAAATTCTGTACCGGAAACATCAATGTCAAAACAATAACTTAAGAAAAAGGCCCCATTTTCGGCAGGGTCCGGGTACAAAA
>JARRRH010000397.1:0-6891 GCA_037380925.1 Deltaproteobacteria bacterium
TGATCTATGTCCAGGGCATCCCCGATGCCGCATCCTGAGCAAATGTAAACTGCGATTTTCTTTTCCATTGAGCTTTACCTCCTGGCGATGGATTGAATGGCTTTGAGTGCTGCCGCAGTACCGTCCTGAACCGACTCTGATACGCCGGTGGGTGTCCGCGTACATCCCGCGGCATAAATGCCCGGTTTAAGAGTTTGGGTGGCGAGAAACCCGTAATCGTCGTAAGGTACCTCTATCGGGACCGGGGCATCTGAAGTGTTGGGCTGCATGCCCGTTGCCAGCACAGCCATATCCACTGTGATCTCTTGGAGCGTCTCCGTGGTGGTATCCTCGACCCGCAGCACAAGCCCCTTTCCATTCTCCTCTTGAGTAATCTTAGCCACCTTTCCTTTGAAGAATTGGATTTTCTCGTCGGCCTTGACTTTGGTGTAAAAGTCTTCGAGCCGGTCCGTAGCCCGGATGTCAATGAAAAAAATGTAAATCTTTGCATCCGGGTATTGTTCGCGCACGTAGGTCGCCTGCTTCATGGAGGCTAGACAACAGATGCCCGAGCAAAAGGGCAGGTGGTTCTCGTCTCTAGAGCCGGCGCACTGAATAAAGGCAACCGACTGCGGGGCTTCCCCGTCGGAAAGGCGAAGAATTTTGCCCTGAGTCGGCCCTGTCCAGGATGCCATTCTTTCCATCATCACATTGGTAATCACATCAGGGAACTCACCAAAACCATAGGTTTCCAGTTTGTTCGCATCATAGGGTTTCCACCCAGTGGCCCATACAATAGACCCCACCTTGAGGGACACGGTTTTAGGCTCCACATCCAACTCGATGGCATCGTAAGGGCAGGATTCCTTGACCTTCTTAGCCTCTCCACTCTCAACCAGTGCCGGGTCCAGCACATATCTCATGGGAAAGGCCATGTCGTGGGGGAGATAGGCGGCCTTCATGGTGTTCATGCCGTAGTTGAAAGGGTTTTCAATTTCCAACGTGCATGCCTCTGCGCATTTGCCGCACGCTGTGCATTTTTCATTTACATAACGAGGATTCAATTTAATGGTGACATCAAAATTGCCCTCTTCCCCGGAGATGTTTTCCACTTCAGCCATGGTGAAAAAATGAATCCTCGGATTTTGCTTAATCCGTCGAAAGTTAATCTCCAGTCCGCAAAAGGGAGGACACAGTTTGGGAAAATAGTGGTGAAGCTGCGCCACTCTGCCTCCTAAGTAGGGGTTCTTTTCGACAATATAAACATCGTACCCCGCTTCTCCAGCTTCGATAGCGGCTGTGATTCCGCTCATGCCGCTACCGACCACTAGAATACTTTGAGTCTCCGTGTTCGTCATGCTCATCCTCCTCAACTAGCTCTTTACGTAGCTCAAGATCTCTACATTTATGCGCCTGCGCCGCATTTCCCCTCTGAGGCCGGGTTAAGGTCAAATTGGAGAAATTGCGAGATGCATACTCCAAGCCTCAAAGAACCGTGTATTTGGGCCCTCCCCCGCCTTCGGGCGGCTCCCAAATGATGTTCTCAAAGGGATCTTTCACATCACAGGTCTTACAGTGGACACAGTTCGAAAAATTGAGTTTCATCTGCCGTTTGCCGGTCTCCTCATCGACTTCCATCTCATAAACATTGGCTGGACAGAACCTGAGGCAGGGATTCTGAAACTCCCGGGTGCATTGGTTGTAACAGATATTAAGGTCCGGGATCTTCAGATGTGGCGGTTGCTTTTCCTCGTGGGTCGTTCCTGAATAGTATACATCCGTCTCTTTGTCAAAGGTGTACTGCCCGTCAAATTTAATGTCTCCCTTTTCCTCTTCGGACGGAGAATCCTTGCCGTAGAAATCCGCGACACCTTTCAGGTGTGTGAAATCAGACGATGCAGGAAGCCGGTCTTTCAGGATTCTTCCGCCGAAAAGGTACTGAAATCCCGCCTTGATCAGCCCTATCCAAAGCCCTTTCTGGAAGGCTTGGTGAAAATTCCGCACCTTGTGGAGTTCCTCTCCCACGTAGCTTTCGGTCACGGCGTTTCGATACCGGTCCAACTGAGCTTGCGAAAAATCATTCTTCAAAAGGGCTTCGAAAACCGCTTCCGCCGCCAGCATTCCGGATTTCATAGCGGCATGGATCCCCTTAATCTTCTGGCTCACGAACAGACTTGCTGAGTCGCCGATGAGAAGCCCTCCTGGAAAGGTGAGCTTTGGGACGGCGAAATATCCGCCCACCGGCGCCGTCTTGGCGCCGTACTGGATGACTTTTCCACCGATCAGCAGATTGGCGACATAAGGATGGTTTTTGAATTTCTGAAATTCCCGGTGGGGATCCAAAAAAGGATCTTTATAGTCCAACCCGGTCAAAAGGCCGAGGGAGAGTTTGTTGTCCCTCATGCCGTAAATGAAACCGCCGCCGTATGTGTGGCTCTTCATAGGGTAGCCCAGGGTGTGAATGACGTCACCGGGGTGAATTCGTCCCTCCGGAACTTCCCAGACCTCTTTAACGCCCACAACATAGCTCTGTGGGTTTTTTCCCTCTTCCAGTCCAAACTTCCTGATCAAGGTCTTTGTAAGACTTCCTCGCGATCCTTCCCCAAATACGGTTACCTTAGCGTGGAGGTCGATCCCCGGTTCAAAATTCGATTTGTGTTGTCCATCCGCATCCACGCCTTTATCGCCTGTCCTAACCCCAATGACCCGGTCATCCTCATAAAGTACTTCCGTGCCGGCAAAACCAGGGAAAATATCAACCCCGCTTTCTTCGACCAGAGCTGCCAGCCACTCCGTCAACCTGGAGAGGGAGACCACGTAGTTCCCGTGATTATTGAGCGGCGGTGGGACCATGGGCGACCTTATCCGTCCGGTTCGGGTTAGGAGGCAAAGTTGCTCGCTCGTCACGATCCCCTCTAGGGGTGCCCCCTTTTCAAGGAAGTCCGGAACAAGTTCCTGGAGGGCGACGGGATTCATAACTGCGCCCGATATGCCATGGGCACCCACAAAGGCCCCTTTTTCCAGAACCGCGATCACCACGTCATTCAACGTCTCACCCGCTCCTGTGCTTTCGACTTTTTTATTGTGTGCCTTGATCAAATTCGCAAGGTGGAACGCCCCGCTGAGACCGGCTACACCGCCTCCAACAAATAGCACATCCACATCCATCACTTCCCGTTCTTCCATCGCTCAACCCTCCTCATGCACGCTGGTTGCTTCCAGTCGGGGAAACCCGACACCTTTTGTCTTCAGAAAAGGTGATACCCGAGTCCATCGAATTTGAGGATCGATGGACTTGGGCACCTTAGAACAAACATATTTGTATAGCACATCGCCGAAATAATCCGCAAGCCAAAATTTTCTTATGCCTTTCACGAGTTGCCGCGATCCCAGCGGCAGTTGACAAAGCATCGCCAGTTTTCATCATCCATCTTGGGCTTATCGGCTCTGAAATAGTACCCCGGCCACCGGGTCTCCTCTCTGAAGAGGATGGATCGGATATGGGATTCTGCGATCCACATCCTCTGGATGTTCTCCCAGCACCGCATGAGCTCATGGACATCGCGAGCACCCTGCTTCTCAGAATCCTCCTTCAACAAAGCCATCAACTCCAGACCTCTGTCGAGGAGCGCCTTGCTGGTCTTGAAAGCTGAGGTGACACCGCCGGCATACTCGTCCATGATTTTCTGGAGACGATGCAGGAACTGCCTGGGCATGATGTAGTTGGTGTTGATTTCCGGATCCGTGGTCTCCTCCTTATGTGCCTCAAAGAGATCCAGAGGAGCCAATATCTTAGCTTTCCACTCCTCTACCTGGGCCGGGTCCACCTTGGGCTCTTGGCCTTTCTCGACGATGTACTTGATCGCCTGTTTTCCAGCGATGCGCCCCTCCGCATGTGATCCTGAGGAGAACTTATGACTGGACGCCCCCGAGCCGTCACCCACGGCAAAAAGACCTTCAACAGTCGTCATGTTGGTATAACCCCATTTGTAAGGCGTGTCGAGATCTTCAGGCCCGCTCACCCAGGCACCGGAGGCACCGGAGTGAGACCCGATAAAGTAAGGCTCGCAAGCAGCGATCTCAGAGTGTTTTTCCTCGGGCTTTACGTTCAGCCCTGCCCAGAGGATGGCCTGGGAGATGGTCATGTCGAGGAAGTCCTCCCACGCCTCACTTTCAAGCTCTTTCATCTTTTTCTTGAAAGCCTTGGGATCATCCTTATGCTCTTCAGCGATCTTTTGGATCGCTTCATCAGTCTCCATATACAGTGGGCCGAGACCAGCATCCATATCGATCATTCCGAGGTAATTTCTCAGGTTCGCCGGAATCGGTTTGGCCAGGCCATAAGGAGCCCAGTTCTTCAACTCGTCGGCGTGTTCGACCATATAGTCACCACCCTCAGCGCTGACGGCACGGGACTTAAAAAGCAAGAACCACGCACCAACCGGACCGTACCCATCCTTGAATCGCACCGGGATGAAACGAACCTCTTGGCAGGTCATCTCTGCACCCGCCTGGATGGTAAAGTAGGCACTGGAGCCGGAGTTGAAGGGGGGATACCAGGACCGGCCGAAGCCTTCACCTACGGAACGGGGACGGAAAACGTGCACCGCACCGCCCATCCCGACGATGACAGCCTTTGCCTTGAACACATAGAACTGGTTCTCACGGGTGCTGAAACCCACGGCACCCACGCACCGGTTCCCATCCATGAGAGGACCCACGACGAAGACCCTCTCAAACAGCTCGCCCCCTGCGTCAGCAAGGGCGTTCTTTGCCGCCTCAGCAATGATGATCTTGTAAGACTCTCCATTGATCATGAGCTGCCAGCGCCCCTCGTGAACATACTTGCCCTCTTCGTCAGTCCAGATTTTGAGACCCCATTTTTCGAAGAGGTGAACGGTAGAGTCCACATGCCGAGCAATATTGTACACCAGGTCTTCCCTGCAGATCCCCATGAGGTCTTGCCGCACGTAACGGACATAGTCTTCAACCGTATTCTCCCCATCTTTGACACCCACGTATTGGTTGATCGCCGAAAGACCCATAGCCACAGCGCCGCTTCGGTCCGTGGCCGCCTTGTCCACCATAACCACCTTGAGACCATTCTTTTTGGCCCAGTAAGACGCTTCGGTGGCTGCGCCACACGTTCCAAAACCCGCACCAAGGATCAGGAGGTCGGTTTTGACTTCTACTGTTTCAAAATTTGCCATATCTACACCTCCTTATACTTACTTTACCGAGGGGACTGCGTCGAGTCCCAGAGATGCCGGCTCGGTTGCCAGAGCCTGGCTGTTCAAATCATCGTGGGTGGGGAACCCACCGAGCGGATCAGCCGAACCTTCGGGAGTCGTCCTGGTGGGAAACTTGAACCGTTTGATCGACCCGTCCCTAAATTTCACCGTCCACATAATGTCCTCAGATCCTCTAAGAGGAGTCGCACTGGCCCCCATGGGAACGAAATCCGCATAACCGCGAACATCCATAGCCTGTTGCGGGCACAGTTTCACGCAGCACATGCACTCCCAGCACATCTGAGGATCACGGTTGTATGCCTTCATCTCCTTACCGGTAACCGAACCGTCCTTGTCCAGGACCATGAGGTCGTTGGGGCAAATGTACATGCAGGCTGTCCTGTCCTGCCCCTTGCAACCATCGCATTTTTCCGTAATCACGTAACTTGGCATTATAAAACCTCCTCAATTAACAAGTTAATGGTATTGATGATTTTCAAGACGCTGAAAAGTGATCTCTTTTGCACCCCCTTTCTCTACAGTATTTCGAGCCTGTGCGGAGGGAAAGCTCGGCCGTTTTCTTTCTTTTTCACCCGCCGCAGTCAGGTCTTCCCTGTCGCCCGGCTCTTTATGTCAGCCTTACAGTCCATAATTCCGCAAAAAGGAACGGCTGGACCCGCACATTTTTTATCGTGCGGCGCGGGCTTGCATCCCTGGGATACGAACCCGTCCAGCGCTTCTAGGTGCCCGATTTTATTGGAATTATACCACTTAGACAGCCCATAACCCTACGGGAAAGATATAATTTATCCAAATATCGCTAGGTGCGCCTCTTACAGAAACCTTCATTTACTTTTAAGCAAAGGCCATGCCAAAGAGGCATGAGGGGCCAATAAGGGCCAAGTATTTGAATTTAAATTTAAATGCCCTGCTCACCCCCTTTTGCTCGCAGCCTTTCTTTTCGGCCCCTGTCCGGTTTTTTTACAAAGTGTAAAAGCACTCCACCCATCGGCCGGAATAAGTGAAAAGATCTACGGAGCGTTATGAGAGAAGTCGATCTCCTTGTCTCCGTGCCGAATTGAAATCCGAGAATTTATTGGCCATGCAAAGAACGAGACCGCATCGCGAATAAGGGGTTGAAATCTCTTCTAAAGAAGCCCCTCGGAAAAAACTTTGCCCCGGTTGACTCAGGCGGAACGCCGTTGTCAAAACCGGAGCACGTCTCCAGTTTTGCCTGCGCTCCCAGCAGGCAAATAGGTCGAGCAAATAGACCTTTTTGTGACGGCGATTACTGCTTTTTTACCTCACCCGTAGCCGCGCCATGCAGTTTGATCTCCACCTTTTCTTCCAGGTTCTGGTAGTAATCCTGCAGGACTTTCACGACTTCGGGTCTTGAGAACTCCGTGGGCAGCTCACCTCCCTCAGAGAGGGTCTTTCGCACCATGGTCCCTGAGAGAAGAAGTCTGTCTTCTTTGCCGTGAGGGCAGGTCTTCATGGAAGCCATGCCCGCACACTTGTGGCACCAGAAGGTCCAGTCAATGTTCAAATTTTGGCACTTCAAAGCCCCTTTGGGGATCTGATCAAAAATCTTCTGTGCATCGAAAGGACCATAGTAATCCCCCACCCCAGCGTGATCGCGACCGATGATCATGTGGGTGCAGCCGTAATTTTGTCGAAACAC
>JARRRH010000398.1:0-3351 GCA_037380925.1 Deltaproteobacteria bacterium
AAGGCCGAAAGAATCGGCCATACCCAGAACCTCGCCTGTGGAACGCATCTCAGGTCCCAGGAGGGTATCCACTTCCGGAAACATGTTAAACGGGAAGACCGCCTCTTTGACGCCGAAGTGGGTGATCGTTTTGGGCTCAAACCAAAGATCACTGATTTTTTTCCCCAGCATGAGCTGTGTAGCAACCCGCGCCATAGGAATATTACAGACCTTGGAAACAAGGGGGACCGTTCTGGAAGCCCGCGGATTTGCCTCCAGGATGTACACGGTATCCTGAGCGATGGCATACTGAATATTCATAAGACCCACCACGTGGAGCTCTATGGCTATTTTCTTGGTGTGATCATAGATGGTTTCAAGGTGCTTCGGCGCAATGCTGATAGGAGGGATAACGCAGGCGGAGTCGCCGGAATGAACCCCGGCCAATTCAATGTGCTCCATCACAGCAGGAACAAAGGCATCCGTGCCGTCCGCTATGGCATCTGCCTCTGCTTCGATCGCATTCTCCAGGAACTTGTCGATGAGGATCGGCCTTTCCGGACTGACCCCTACCGCAGCAGCCACATAGTGCTTCAGCATCTCCTCGTCATGAATCACCTCCATGGCACGTCCGCCGAGAACGTAGGACGGCCTGACCATCAGGGGGTATCCAATTCTTCGGGCCACCTCCAAAGCCTCATCCAGATTACTCGCCATTCCCGATTCAGGCTGCGCAATCCCCAGCTTCCTCATCATTTGACGGAAACGATCGCGATCTTCAGCCAGATCAATGGTGTCCGAAGAGGTACCGATAATCGTGACACCTGCACGAGCCAGTTCATTGGCAATATTGAGGGGTGTCTGCCCGCCGAACTGAACGATCACACCCTCGGGTTTTTCTTTCTCATAGATGCTCAAAACATCCTCCACCGTGAGGGGCTCAAAATAGAGCTTGTCAGACGTATCAAAGTCGGTGGACACGGTTTCGGGATTACAATTCACCATGATGGATTCATAGCCTTCATCTCGGAGCGCAAAAGCGGCATGAACGCAGCAGTAGTCAAACTCGATGCCCTGTCCGATCCGGTTCGGCCCCCCGCCCAGGACCATGATCTTCCGCTTTGAATTGCTTTTAACCTGGTCGACCCCGTTGTAGGTCGAGTAGTAATAGGCGGCTTCCTCCACCCCGCTCACAGGAACCGGTTCCCAACACTGGACCATGCCCATGGAGATTCGCCTTTCTCGAACCCTCTGTTCGGGAACCCCCAAAATCTGGGAGAGGTAGCGGTCCGAAAAACCGTCCTTTTTGGCCGTCATAAGAAGGTCATCGGGGATCGTTTTCCCTTTGAATCGCAGAATCTCTTCTTCCAGCTCAACCAGGGCCTTCATCTGCTCAATAAACCAGGGTTTGATATGGGTCTTCTTATAAAGGGCGTCTACGGTGGCCCCCTTGCGGAGTGCTTCATAAATAACAAACTGCCGTTCGCTGGATGGCACCGCCAAAAGATCCATCAAGTCCTCGATGTTTCTTTCATGGAAATCTCTGGCAAACCCCAAGCCGTACCGGCCGTTTTCGAGGGACCGGATGGCTTTCTGAAGGGCCTCCTTGTAGGTCTTACCGATACTCATCACTTCGCCCACAGCCCTCATCTGCGTTCCCAGTTTGTCCTCGGCACCCGGGAACTTCTCAAAGGCCCAGCGGGCGAATTTCACCACCACGTAGTCTCCCCAAGGTGTGTATTTGTCCAGGGTCCCTTCCCTCCAATAGGGAATCTCATCCAGGGTTAATCCCCCCGCGAGCATGGAAGATATGAGTGCAATGGGAAATCCCGTTGCTTTGGAAGCGAGGGCTGAGGACCGAGACGTTCTCGGGTTGATTTCAATGACCACAACCCGGCCCGTCTCCGGATCGTGGGCAAACTGAATGTTGGTGCCTCCGATGACCTGGATCGCCTCCACAATATCGTAGGAATACTTCTGAAGTCGCTTCTGAAGCTCTCGATCAATGGTGAGCATGGGGGCGACACAAAATGAATCGCCTGTGTGTATCCCCATGGCATCCACGTTTTCTATGAAGCACACAGTGATCATCTGGTTCTTGGCGTCCCTCACCACTTCGAGTTCCAGTTCCTCCCAGCCAAGGACCGATTCCTCCACCAGAATCTGCCCCACCAAGCTCGCTGAGATCCCGCGGCTGGCCACGGTCCTGAGCTCCTCCACGTTGTAAACCAACCCTCCTCCAGTGCCCCCTAGGGTGTAAGCGGGACGGATGACCACAGGGAAACCCATTTCAGCGGCTATCCTTTGCGCCTCTTCCACGGTGAAAGCGGGACTGCTCTTCGGCATTTCAATATGGAGCCGTGCCATGGTCTCCTTAAAAGCGATCCGGTCTTCTCCCCGTTGGATGGCATCCACCTCCACGCCGATCACTTTCACCCCGTATTTTTCGAGGATCCCCGCTCGCGCAAGCTCAGAGGAGAGATTGAGCCCCGACTGACCCCCCAGGTTCGGCAGCAAGGCATCCGGCCTCTCCTTTTCAATGATCTGCTCCATGGTCCTTACGTTGAGGGGTTCTATGTACGTCACATCGGCCATGCCTGGATCGGTCATAATGGTTGCTGGGTTGGAGTTCACCAAAATGATCTCATAACCCAGTTTCCGCAGTGCCTTACAAGCTTGGGTGCCCGAGTAATCGAACTCGCAGGCTTGGCCTATCACGATCGGACCTGAGCCGATGATCATCACCCTCTTGATGTCGTCCCGCTTCGGCATAAACAACTCCCTTTCATCTTTGTCGGCAACTCATACCAGCGCTCCCTCTCCCCTCTCCCTGAGGCTGTGTCGTAACTCACTTTTCGCGCTCTTCTGTCATTTCGCCCCTCGCGAAAGCGGGGGGAGAAACCCCATGCACAGCATTGTCCCGAGTCCCGCCTCGGGGGGGCGGGCGAGGGATTTTTAGGTTCCCTCACTGTGTTCGGGACAAGCCTCGGCTATCGCCTCGGGATAACATGTGACACAGCCTTCCCGCCGGGAGAGATAGGCAGGGGTAAGAGGGCTCTGGAATGATGTAAATCAAAGCTCTTCTCACTGTGGATGGAAGGCTTTCGGGACTATAGGGAAGGGGGTTCTGTGTGTCAAGATGAAAACCCGGGAACCATGGGTTTGCGCGTTCGTCCCGAGCGGCGCATCGCATCGAAATCAGTTAGCCTCCTCCCGCAGAGCGGGAGACTTCAGCTCGCCCCGACGGCGCTCAGGGACGAAGCCTTTTCTGAAGTGAGTGTCGAAGATCCCGTCGCCTTTTGGCGGGAGTAAGAGGGCGCCGTCCGGTCCTCACCGGCGATCTCGGCAGAGATTTATAATTGACCTCCGCCG
>JARRRH010000399.1:0-3339 GCA_037380925.1 Deltaproteobacteria bacterium
AAGGGTGGATAGAACGGAGACAAGTTGGGGCAGGGTAATGTGTAAAAACCTTTGAACAGGCGTGGCGCCGTCAACAGCGGCAGCATGGTAGAGCTCTTCGGGAATGCCCTGAACCCGTGACAGAATAAAAAGGAACGCAAAGGGGAAATAACGCCATCCTTCAAAGAAGATGACTGAGCTGAGCGCCAAAGGGACCCGCCAAGCGGACCCGAGAAATTCGAATTCCCACCACCGTTGAGAAAAAAAGGGTATTGGCTGGGCGAAGAGGCCATTTTTCACTCCCAACCAGTTGATCACCCCCAACTGAGGGTCCAGGATGAAACTCCATGTGAAAGTGACAGCCACGACCGGTGCAATATAGGGCGAGATGAGAAGTGCTCGTATGAAACCCCTGGCCGGGAACGAGTCATGGACCAGAAGGGCGGCCACCAAACCCAAAAAGATGGAAAATACACTTCCTCCTACTGTGTAGGTCAATGTAACAAAAAGAACACTCCCAAAGTCAGGATCCGCAAATACCTTTTGGAAGTTCTCGATGGTCAGGTTAAAGGCAAAAAGGGAGGGTCCCCTGAGATCGCCCAGGGAAACAGGCTTGAGGCTGAGCCAGAGGTTCCAGATTACTGGAAAGACTACAAAGGCTGCAACGACTGTAAAGGTGGGCGCCAACATCCAAAAGGCAAGATGGCTTTCCCTGTCAATCAAAGGTGCTGAGCCTGGCTTCATCGACAGGACCTCGACTGCTGAACTTGATTTTACTCCAACCCCTTTACCTTGTCGTTCATCATATGGGCCGCTTCTGCCGCATTAATTTCTCCATCCAGATAGCGCTTCAGAATCTCGGGAATGACTTTGGTTCCATAGATTTTGGAAACCAGAGCTCCTTTGCCTGCGGCGAAGCCCCAGCGGTCGAAACCCTCCACACCGGCAACTACGCTTTTGACAACATCCATGCCGTAGTACCGGGAGATTTTGGCCCGGGTGGTCACCCCGAATTCGAGGTCCATCCATCCGTCAATGAAACGATTTCCGTTGTCCGGTGTCCCCTTGCGGACAGGCAATTTGCCCTCCGGCGCCATCCCCAGCCACTTCAGGTAGCCATCGGTCAGCAAAAAACCCACCCATTGCATTGCCGCTTCTTTGTCCGCGTCCCGGGTAATGCCGAAGTAGTTGATCTGGCCGTATTGCGCTGCCCCTTTGGGACCATGGATGATCGTCACGAAGCCTGTATTCTTTGCCAGGAAACCGGGTTCCCCCTTCGCCATGTCAGGCACCACAGGCTGGTCCTGCCTCAGGCCGGAGAGTTCATCCAAGATAAAGGGGGACCAGATGATCATGGCGGCCCTTCCCGAAAGATAGTCCATTCTGGTGTGGAGCCAGTAAAGATTGCCGGGCGGGGTGAAGCGTGAGAGCGCCTTATAAAATTCAAGTGTCTCGACCATTCCCGGTGTATCCAGGTCTACCTTCCCGGAACGATCAATGAGCCGAACTCCATTGGAGAGGGAGATGTGCTCAAAGACCTGCTGTGTGTAAGTCTGCCCTGGATCGGTTGCCGCCTCGAAGCCCCAAAGAAGTGGGGGGTTATGGAGGGCTTCGGCAGCCTGGAGGATGAGGTCCCAACGATCCGGCGGAGCTAGGTCCTTTTCCTGGAACAGGTCCTTGCGGTAAAGCAGCAATTGACCCCAGCCGTCAGCGGGTATGGCAGCGTAACCCCCGGGAACGCGAGCAAGATTCAGGGGTCCTGCGCCAAACGTCTCTTTTCCAAGTTGCTGAACCGTTTGGGTTGCTGCGCCGACGTCCAAAATACCCGCTTCCGACCAGCCAATGGTGAAGTCAATGGGATGAAAGATGACGTCGGGAAGCGACTTCGCCGCGTAGGCAGCGGTCACTCTTTCTGCCAGAAGATTTTCATCAACAGGGATCACCTTGACACTTGTGCCGGTTTTCTGGCTGTATGAGCTGGCAATCTGTTTCTGGATTTCCATGCGGTCCTTCTCATCTTCAATGGTCCAGAAGGAGATTTCCTTTTCGGTAGCCAATGCAGGGAGCCCTGCGACCATGATCAAGAAAACAGCCAACAGCACCAATATGGTCTTTTTCATGGCAAAGCCCTCCTTTCGAAGGGACATCTATGAATATATGAATAAGTCATCTCAAGCCTTGTCCCTAAAGGCGATAGCCATTTTCAAGGGCTAGCTTTTCGCCACGTAGCGAAGCCTTGCATGCGCCTGACTGGGAGATTTTCAGTCTGCGGGAAATTTCAACGGTGGTCAAGCCTAACTCTTTGTTTGCCCAGTAGCAAAGGAGGCTGCGGGCTTTGGCGGTTTGAGGATCCCTTCTTGGTCGAAGGACATCGGATGTTTCAAGGTTCATGATCTTGGCGACCTGTTCAACCACCCCAGCAAAATCGTATCCTTTTTCCTTGAGGGAATATCGGCGCTCAAAATGCTCATTCGCCCTGTTCAAGACTTGTTCTACAAAGTCACTATCGCCAAGTATACGCTCATCCCCTTTAAAGCGAATATTCATCTTGCGCAATGCTTTAACTCCCTCCCATCCTCCTAAGCTGCGCATGAGCCCACCGCCTACAAGGTCAGGGCGCCTGCCGCTGGAGATACCCGCTTCAACAAAGGATCGATAGTTGCGCCGCCCCTTGGATATCGTACCCCCGAAAAATGCCAACACATAGCTCGTGTCCTGCCAGTCCTGGTTGACTTTTCCCATAATGGCGCTATGACCGGACCAAGGGTATGAGTCCAAGGTCTTCATGTCCGAAACGAGACCGGCACGCAGGGGATTAAGTTGGATGTACCTTATCAGTTCTTTGAGGTAAGGATCCTCCTGGCAGAGAATAGACTTATATCGATTTTGAAACAATTGACCATGGCGCTGGTATTTCAGGTTAAAGGAAACGGCATATCCGGTTAGAAGGCGCTGCATCAGGGTCGCTATAGGCATCAAACCTGTCTGGAGGAGAAGATGCACGTGATTGGGGAGGAGGGCCCAGGCAAAACATCGGGTTTGGGAATCGGGGATGAGAGCGGAAAGCCGACCAAGGAAGTTTTTCCGGTCAGCGTCGGTGCGAAACACTTCTCTGCCTTCAATTCCTCGGACCATAATGTGGTGAACGGCACCGGTTGCGTCTATTCGGGCTTTTCTAGGCATGTTTTGATTCATAGCAGAAGTAGGAGACAGAGGCAAGTCATATATTCATAGACGTCCCCTACTTTACTATGGTATGGTATATGAAACTTTAGGAGGAGGAAAGGAAAGCTATGCACTATGGGGCGATGAATTTCCCTGTGCGGCCTTTACTTCAAGAGCTAGAGACGGTTTCGGAAC
>JARRRH010000400.1:0-3335 GCA_037380925.1 Deltaproteobacteria bacterium
TTAATCTCTTTCCCGGGGAGACGAAGCTCCTTAATGCGGTCACGGGAACTAGCCCATCGATAAGATGGTGGAGGGCGTCGGGCCACGGCACCATAATGTTATCCCCAAGAATTGCTGAATCCTTACGGCCGGGATTCTAGTAAAGAGGAGGCGATTTAAGAGCTCACGGCAGAGGACAGCGACGAAGCCCAGTTGTGATAAGGTCAGAGGTCTTCAAGTCTTTTTGAGCGAGCGGTTTTGGGCTGAAATGAGAAATTCATTGAAATGTGATGATTCTGAGGCGCAAGACGAAATAGGGGTCCTATTCTTCGCTGGAGAAGAATTGAAATGAGATAGCGATCAATTGGACAGTAGAGCTATTCGCGTTGAATGAGATTAAGAATGAAAGCAGGCACTTTAGGGGCGGGGATAAGATAGTGACGAGGAGGTCCCTTGTTGCTGAGTATTTTCTTTCTCAGCACCAAAGTGATTTTGATGATGAAGCGAGAAACCCTTTTTAGCAAGACCGTGATGGCGGCTATCTGGGAAAGGACGGCGGCATGTTTGTAGCCGCGGATTTTGGGCCTGGTAAGAATGGAGAAATCTTCTTTGGCCGTTGAGTTGGTTCTTTCGGAAGCTGAGCGTAAGGCCTTGAGCTTTTTGTGGCGGTCGGTTCCCCGGATCACCTCAGTAATGAGTCTTGGGAACTCTCTGACGGACATATGCTTGCTGAATCCGTGATAGTTTATCCAGTAGGGGCAATCATGGGCGAACTGGATAATGACTTTATTTTTTGATGACACGCACTGCCTGCGGCAGCTGAAGCTTGCTCTTTGAGAATTGAAGTCGAATCCATTTGGGCGTGTAAGGAGGCCACATGGAGCATATGGCCATCCATTTCGATCATATCCTCTCTCTTTCAAAGATGGCTGAGACAGGTTTTCGTTTCTGGGATTGTAATCGATGAGAGGGATAGCGCCGTGTGATCGCGAGAAGGCGTAGTTGTCGAGTTCATCGTATTTGGCATCGGCAAGATCTATTTTAGAGGCCCTTTCGTGGTGCACAAGGATTTGCCCTCGGTTGAGGATAAGGCATTTACCTTCCTCAGCGTTTCCCGCGATGGTCGTGCAAGCAACGGGGAGTTCCAATCCCAACTCTAGCTCAATGGAGGTATCGATTACGGAATTGAAGCCGAAGACCTTCTGGGTGTGATTTGGGTTTTGAGGGTTACGACGGACTCCGATTCTGGCATCCATATCGGCCGGGAGTTTCGGGCAGCGAAAGGAGAAGGAATCTTTATTGGCGCTGTCATCCAGGACGATTTTGGTGATCATCCCTCTCTTGAGGATGATATCGAGTCCGGCTCTCTGAAGGTCTTGTTTGAGGCCGAAGATCTGATTGAAGATGCTGGGTTTGTCGGGATCGGCCTGCCGGAGGCAAAGGGTCAATACCTCCACTTTGGGTCTTTTGACATGGGATGGAAACCGATGGGAAGGACACTCCGTGAGGACTCGAATTTCCTTGCCGGGGATGAGTCTCGCAGGATCAGCAAGACGGTAGAGGATCCTTTGACGGACGTTATGGATGATGCCTTTGAACTCGATAAACTCGCATTGCTTGCAGAAATACGTGCAGCCTTTGTATCTGGCATTTGTGGGGAAGAGGGTTCCGTCGGTGGCAATGATCTTAAAAGAGAGGAAACCCAAGAGATCGGCGATGTGGACGAGGGTATGAAAGATACTGTTGTACAAGGGCTCGCCCAGGCGATCTTTGAAATTGGTGAATGTGCCCTCACAGGGGATAGGATTATCCCGGATGCCGGCATAGAGCCGGTAGTGTTTCCCCTTGAACGGATCCCGCAGCACGTCAACAAAGGCTTTCATGTCGGGGTATTTTTCGATGTAGCGGAAAAGTTCCAGCAAGAAGAGACTGACAGGGTCATAGGCGAAACCGGTAGTGCAATACTTGTGGGCAACGATAGATCTGATAAAAGAGAAATCTATCAAGGAAGATATAAATCTGGAAAGTCCACCGACAATCCGGCCGTCGGGGTGAATCTTAATGTATCGACGCTGGTAGGCATATTCCGATAGCCGGAAGATGCGAGGCTTTGGAAAGGGTTCGTGGTGTTCGGAGTTGATTTGAACATGAATGCGGTTGAGTTTCTTAAGGATGCTACCCAGGCTGAAGGAAGCCAGATTTCTCCTCAAGCCGCCGCTCCCTCTTTAAGGTTCAGGGGCTATGTTCTTCCTCGGCATTCAGAATAGTAAAGGTATTCGCTTCGACCCTTTTAAACATCCGTCCGCTTTTGACCTTTTTGGTAATGGCCGAAACGATGCTGTCGCGATCTAAATGGACATTAAAATCTTTCTTGGCCCTGGCGATAATCTCGGTAACATGGAGAGGCGTTTGTGCGGCAAGGAGTACGTCGTAAATGATACTCATCTGTGACCTACCCTTTCCTCGGGTCCTAAAGCGAGGTTGTTCTTCCTCTTTGAGGAATTGGCGGATAATCTTCAACTGAGATTTTAATAACGATTCTTGAATCTTGGCCCATTCCTTGAGATCCATGGCAGGTTCCTTTCGGTGTAGGCAAGGTTAGCGCAAAGAGGTCAGTATGTCAAGCTAAAAATGACTGACCTGCAAAAAATCGGCAGTCTTTTCGGGAAGTATCATATAGGGTAGGTAAAAAGGTCAAGAGAGTGGCTGTGAAGCAGAAAAATTGGGTTGATCGAGGTTGTGGAGTTAACCGAGGTGGGCTGCTGGCGCGGCACTCACGGTGTTAAATTGGCTCAACGAGGAGATCTGGGGATATTGGGCGTGAGGTATTCATCAGCGGTAAGCCATATCGTCAGGAGAGTGGAGAGCCAACTGAGGGAAGACAAAAAGTGCCAGGGGAAAAAGGATCTGATCAATTCACAAATCAATGGGTGACCCCATCCGCGCACTGAGAGACCTGCGCTTTCACCGTATTACATGTGCTTCTGTCTGGAAGCACATCCTGCCACCACGGTGATCCGCTGCTTAGAAGCTGGATCTAATCCCCGATGTGACAGGCAAGGTCCAGGACGGATCGGCGTCCGAGAAAGTACCCAGGGACGAATCGGGCTGCCCCAAATAACGGACCCTTACATCTACGAAGATGCTCAGCGAATCCATCCGATATTCCAAGCCGCCACCCAGGTCGAACATACCAACCCAGGAGGCATTCCAGTACTCTGAACTGAGGCCGCCGAACGAGACATCCACCGACCCCAGGTGAGCAACCCCCAGGTCAAACCGGGCGTATGGGACCCACCGGCTGGACGGGGGCCGGAGATTGTACTGGGCACCCAGGTAGAGGGGCACCACCTCTC
>JARRRH010000401.1:0-3328 GCA_037380925.1 Deltaproteobacteria bacterium
GCGCTATGCGGTTTTTCTTCCATATCTCGCCCTGGGTGTGATAGTTCTGCAATACGGGTTGGACTCTGTCCAGAGCGGCTGCAAACCGTGCCTCAGCCGTTTTCCGCGCTTCGAACTCTTCCCACAGGCCCCTAAGCTCCCCGGCTTGGTCCCCCGGTAAAAGGCCAAACAGCCGGTCGGCTGCTTTCTCTTCACGCTCCTCTTGGTCCTGACGCTCCACCTGGTCATAACAGTAAGTGTCACCCGCATCAATTTCCACCAGATCGTGAATGAGAACCATCTTGAGCACGCGCAACAAATCAATCCCGGTCTGGCTATACTCGGACAGGACAAGAGCCATCACGCCGAGATGCCAGGAGTGTTCAGCGCTGGTTTCCTGGCGCGAATGATCCGTAAGAATGGTCTGCCGCGAGATGCGCTTCAGTTTGTCCGCCTCCACAATAAACCCCATTTGTTTTTCAAATCGATCGGATGCCATATTTATTTCCTTTCAATACTAATACGAGCGAATTGAGTACCTCCCACTCAGCCTCCCCTCCTCCGGCTTGCAGGCTGTGTCGTAATCCGTTTTCCGCGCTCACCTGTCATTTCGACCCTCGCGAAAGCGGGGGAAAGAAATCTTGTGAGCATATCCACTTACCTATTCAAGATTCCTCGGCCATCGCCTCGGAATGACATTTTGACACAGCCTCTCGGGGGAGAGCAAAAGGTGAAGGCCGTCGGGGTCTCCGAAACACATCTTGGAATGTGACATAGGAAAGTGGCTTAGCCCCTCCTGCTGGCGAGCGAAAAGCCCGCCCCGACACTAAGACGGCATCCCACAAAACAACAGGGAAATTTGGGTTGCTGGTCTGTAAAACCACCCCCCGACGGCTCCCTGAAAATACAATCCTGGCCGTTCCTTCTTCGGGAATTATTAACAGATGGACCTCCCATTCGGAATTCTAAAGCGGGGAAAAGGCCTCACGAGTTCCAAGGCAATTTTTCAAGGTCCACATTTCCTCCTGAAATCAGAATGCCCACCTTTTTCCCCTCGAGGTTGATGCGACCAGTCAACAAGGCGCCAAGCGGCACGGCAGCGGAAGGCTCGACAATGAGTTTCATCCTTTCCCAGAGGGTCCGCATCCCATGAACGATACCCGCTTCGCTCACCGTGACAATCTCTCTGACCAGCTTCTGGATAACAGCAAATGTCACATCGCCCAGGGACGTGCGGAGTCCGTCAGCCACGGTTTGGGGACTGTTTGAAGGAATGATGCGACCCGCTTTCAAAGACTGAAAGGCGTCGTCCGCTGCTTCGGGTTCCGCACCCACCACAGACGCAGTGCGCAATTTGGAGTGGACAGCTATCGCCGTCCCGCTCAAGAGACCACCCCCACCAACGGGCGCTATGATCGCGTCCAGACCCGGAACATCCTCCATCAGCTCAAGCGCCGCTGTCCCCTGGCCTGCAATGACCCGCCGGTCGTTGTAAGGATGAACGAATGCCGCACCAGTCCGGAAAAGAACCCGGGCCAGACCCTGCTCACGGGCTTCCAGGGTGGGCCTGCAAAAAGAGATCTTGCCGCCATAACCTTGAACAGCCTTTCTTTTAACCCCCGGCGCATCCTCCGGCATGACCACATAAGCCGGTATTCCCCGCCACCGGGCAGCCAATGCGACAGCTGCCCCATGATTCCCCGAAGAGTGCGTGGCGACTCCCTTTTGAGCTTGCTTCTTGGTGAGAGAAAAAACAGCATTACAGGCCCCTCTGATCTTGAACGCACCGGCCTTTTGAAGATTTTCGCATTTAAAAAACAAAGAGGCACCGCACATCTCGTCAAGGCTCCGGCAGGTGAAAACCGGCGTGCGGTGCACCCGCCCACTCACCGTTTCCTGAGCCTTCAGGATATCCTCAAATGTGGGTTGGCCTTCCATTCCCTTCCTTTCCTTGTTTATCGCCGAATTATAGACAAAAGTATCCTTCGCTTATCGAGTTCCGAACACCTTCTTGAGAAGTTCCGTGGTCCGAGCCGCAGGATCCTCCCGGATCTTTCTCTCCTCCTGGGCGAGCATAAAGAAAAGCCCATCAAGGGTTTTTTGGGTCACATATTGATCCAGATCAAAGCTCAAGTTTCCTGCAAGAGGAACCGTGCGGGCCCTGGCTTCCAGGTTTTGGTAAGTGCGCGTGACGCCCACTTCTCCCATGGCATCGTGAACAACGGGCTTTGCCAGAGCCTCAAGGCGGTCCCAGGTTTTGTCCTTAAAATACAGGGTCGCTTCATTCTCCCGGCCATTCAGAATTTTCCTGGCGTCTGAAAAAGTCATGGTCTTGATGGCATTCCAGAAAAGGCTTTTCGCCTCAGGCGCGGCGCGCTCTGCTGCCCGGTTCATGCTCTTATCAAAGGCATCCACTTGTGAACCCAGTCCGGCAAGCCTCAAAACCTTTTCCACCTTCTGCACAGGTCCCGGAAGCGGAATCCTGATGTTCGGGTTGTTATAGTAGCCACCCACCTTGGAGACCTTCTCTACCGCGTTTCCCGTGCCGACACGGAGGGCCTCCTTGAGCCCGGCAATAATCTCCTCCTGGGTGAGGCCGCCCACGCCCAAAGCGTTTTTGAAACTCTTCAACATATCCCCCCATTGGGCATGCCCGGGAGATGCCGGCATGACCGCAAGAGCGATCACAACCCCAAGAATGCACAGAAACCGAGTCTTCATGGCTTCCACCTGCCTTTCCAATCGATCTACGACCTTCGATTGACTATTCCAGATTGATCCCTCTGCGCCTCTCGTTCGTCAGCCTGGAATCGAAAATCCACAATAGGCGACGCTCCAGTACGCTAAAACAGCTGACTACTTTACCGCAAAACACACTGTTTTTGAACCCCGAGGATCAGGTTTTTGAAATTCCGATAAATGCCACCTACTAAGGCGTATCAGGGCTCTGCTTTGTCCTTGACATGGGAGCTTCTCCTACCTATATTGCGTAAGATCCGCTTCACCGAGCTTCAGTATATTGAGATAATTGGTTAAAAAGGACCTGCGTCATGTACAACGCCAGTGATTTGAGGAAGGGCCTCAAGATACAGTTTGACGGCGAACCCTATGTCATCATTGACTTTCAGTTTTCTAAGCCCGGCAAAGGCCAAGCACTCTACCGATGCAAACTCAAGAACATGATCACAGGCGCCATTGTTGACCGCACCTACCGCTCCGTGGACACCTTCGAACCGGCCAACCTGGAAGAACGGAAGATGCAGTATCTCTACAACCAGGATGACGACTATTTTTTTATGGATCTGGAAAACTACGAGCAAACGTCTTTGAATACCGATCAGGTGGGTGA
>JARRRH010000402.1:0-3328 GCA_037380925.1 Deltaproteobacteria bacterium
GTGGACTCCAATGTGGTTCTAGAAACAAAAGTGGTGTCATCAAGGCGCAGCGCCTTGTGCAGCTTTATGTTGAGCCCGTTCATGACGTGGTTGACCTTCCTGATGACTCGGTCCAGTGCCTTTTCCCGTGCTTTATATCCTGTCCTCTCCCTTTCCTCTCTCCATGCCCGAAGTGACCTCCTCACCGGTTCCGGACTGAACCGGTAAATGAGGATGAAAAGCTCCGGTGAGTTCAAGACCTCAAAATTCCCATTTGCCGCCAAGATATCCCTTAAGGACCGGGTATTCTCTCTTGCACTGTTGAACAGAATCCCATAGCCCTCACGGCCTATGATCTTCAGGGCAGCCCATGGTTTCAGGCCAGCAAAGGGCCTGGACCCTTCAATGGTAAATCGGCCCATATCCACGGAATCCGCCCCCTCGATCCCCCTGAGCAAAGGGCGGTAGTCATCCACAAGAAGTGCGGAGCCTCCCCAGCAGGCATCCACATGGAAATGGGTCCCTGCCTCACGGGCCAAGTCACTTAACTTTTGGAGATCGTCCACGTTCCCTGTCTCCGTTGATCCTGCAATCCCTACAAGGGAGATGATCTTGGTTTTTCCCCTCCTCCCATGTCTTCCCAATGATCTCATCCGCTGAGAGAGCCTTTTTGTGTCAATACGGTGGTTATGGTCTACCGGTATGGAAATCACGTTTTCCTCGCCCAGTCCCAGAAGATGGGCGGCCTTGGTAATGGAGTAATGGCCTCTTGCAGAAACAAGAATCACGCCTCGTGCATACCCGTAGTGCTTCAGTGCCTCGGCAAGCCCTGCCGCCCGCACGCCCGGAAAACTCCCGTCGGAAGGGAAAGCCTTTTCCCTTGCCACCAGAAAAGCTGACAGATTTGAAACCGTCCCGTCTGAAGTGACATTTCCCAGGGTAATCCGGGGATTCTGAATGTGCTTTTGATAGTAGCTTTGGCTTTTGTTAAAAACAAGGCGGTGAAACCATGCCAGCAGTTCTCTCTCCACGAAACTGGAAGCCTTGGCTGTTTCTATCTTAACCTGATTCTGGTTCAGAGCCGCGATGATCATTTCAAGAAGAATCATGAAGTAAGGAATGGCACTTGTCATGTGACCGATGTAGTAGGGGCTGCCCACCTTGACGGAATGGGCAATCACTTTCGCCTTAATCTCTGAAAGGACATCTTTTATAAGATAAGGCTCAGAAGGAACAGCGGTTTGATTGAAAATCTCGCTAAGCTCCGGCAGGGTAATACTGCTGTGTATGCCGCCTTTTTCTTTGAAAAAGTCATGGATCATCTCAAGGAGATCCTGCCCGAATTCGATGAACTTGTCCGGCGAATTGGGCATAATGAACAGTTTTCTGAGGTATTCCAGGTTGGCTTCGACCGTTTTCACAGAGAGCACCCCTATCCGGCCCTAGGAATGGCGAGCATCCGATCCACGGCCTTTTTTGCCCGGATTCTGATGGGTTCGGGCACTATCACCACCGGCTCCATGTTTTCAAGGGCTCTTACAATGTCCACGAGGCCTGTTTTCTTCATGTCCTGGCAGATCATGCGGGGATCGGCGGGAATAAAGTCCTTATGGGGATTGGCCTTGGACAGGGGGTAAAGGATGCCCGTCTCCGTTCCAATGATGAATTCCCTTTGATCAGATTGGCTGGCATAGGCGATCATGCCCGAGGTGCTCTTGATTTCATCGGCCAGTTCCAAGACTTGGGGTGAGCATTCAGGGTGGGCCAGAAAGAGAGCTTTGGGGTGGGCTGCCTTCACTTTTCCCACCTGTTCTACAGTCAAGTTATGGTGAACGGAACAGTACCCTTCCCAATAACTAATCTCTCTCCCGGTCTGCTTTTGGGTGTACTGGGCCAAGTTCTTGTCCGGGATCATGAGAATCTTTTTGCCCGGTTCGATCGCGCGCACAACCTCAACTGCATTCGCGGAAGTGCAGCATATGTCACTTTCAGCCTTGACCTCCGCTGTGGTATTGACATAGCTCACAACCACTGCATCCGGCATGGCCTCTTTCCACTTTCTTAGTTGGGCGGCTGTAATCATGTCCGCCATGGTGCAGCCGGCCGTCTTAACGGGAAGCAAGACCGTTTTTTCCGGTGAAAGGATGGAGGCTGTCTCCGCCATAAAGTGAACACCGCAAAAAACGATGACTTCCGCATCCGTTTGGGCCGCCTTCATGGAAAGTTCCAGGGAATCGCCGCAGAGGTCGGCCACGTCCTGCACTTCCGGCCTTTGGTAGTTGTGGGCCAGAAGTATGGCCTTTCTTTCTCTCAGAAGACTCCGTATCTTCTTTTTTAAATCATGGTCCTTGCGTCCTTCGTCTGCCATAAGGTATAAGAGCTCCTGATTGACTTTTTTTCTCATTAAAGAGCAAGGGGTTTGGCACCGAGAGACCGCCAGCATGGGGCCTAAATTTAACCTATAATGGGTTTTCGTAGCCTAAGTCAAGCTGGAGTTTGTAAATCATGCTAAGGCTTTCGATGGCTGATGAATGCAGAGACCGGATAGAGCGCTTTCAAGAGCTGCTCAGGGTGCGCCGTGTCGACGGCGCGCTGATCATGCAGAAGGTCGCTCTTTATTATCTTAGCGGCACGGACCAGAATGCCGTGTTGTGGGTGCCGGCTTCCGGGGAACCTTTGCTCATGGTCCGGAAGAGCTTGGAGAGGGCGAAGCAAGATGCCGCCATGGATCAGATCATCCCCTTGTCCAATCCTTCCCACACGGCCGAGGCAATAAGAGATCACAGCGGTGCCTTGCCGAGCCGCTTGGGATTGGAGATGGATATCCTTCCCGTAAAAATCTATCAGTCCTACGTGAACCTTTTTCCTGGTGTGGACATGGTGGATATCTCGCCTCTCATTCGATCCGCACGCATGGTTAAATCTTCTTATGAGATCTCCTGCATCCGGAAAGCCGCACAAATCGCTGATCAAATGTACGACCAGGTCCCTCAATTTCTCGAAGAATCCGAGACCGAGATAGACTTGGCCTTGAGAGCAGAAGCCTTTTACAGAAGGCACGGCCACGCTGGTTTGAATCGCATGCGGGGTTTCAATATGGAAAGTGTCTACGGCCATATCATGGCCGGGGCCAATGCCGCTGCCCCCAGTGCTTCACCTGGCCCTACCGGCGGTTGCGGGCCGGGCCCCTACTTGTCACAGGGAGCAGGCCAAGGGAAGATTAATCCGCATGAACCCATCCTGATCGATTATACCTCGAATGTGTCCGGGTACATTTCGGACCAGACGCGAATTTTCTCCAAAGGGGAGCTGCCTGAGAAATTCCACCACGCCCACCAGGTGATGCTGG
>JARRRH010000403.1:0-3327 GCA_037380925.1 Deltaproteobacteria bacterium
GTGGCGGAGGCGTTTAGGGGCGAGGAGCATCAAGAAGTCCACGGTTATGTGGCGACCTTTCATATAGGTCTGAGTCATGGAGAACCCTATTACGAGAACCCCCAAGAGGGATGTCAGATCCATGGCACCGGGTACGGGAAGCGAAAAGACCTTGGCCCCTATGATATCCACAGTGACAAGAAACAGCATCGCGCTCAATGCTATCAGGGCAAATCCATTAAACCAACGACTTATGAGTTGGGTAAGCCTTTCAAGTAAGTGCATCTCCGCCACCCATATCTTATCGAAGGTGCCTTGGGGGTGCCCTAAACGGCACCCCACAAATACAGCGCCGATTTCGGTTTTTAAAACGAAAACAGCCTTTGGGTGCCGCCCCACTTAAGCTATTTTTTAACCAAGTTCTCTTCGACCCATTTGACACATACGTCTGTCCCGGGCTTTTTTGCCGTCCAGTATTTGATACGCTCATTGAAATAATCCAGCATTTCTTTCGCCGGCAGTCCCATGGCTGTTTTATCCTTAATGTACGTGTAGATGACCGGTGCAACGGCGTTTTCCCATTCGGCCCTTTGATCCTTGGGGATGACAATCAATTCCCTTCCGGGAAGACCCTGAAAATACTCAAGACCTGCCTTGTCATAGTACTCCCATACATAGCCGTGGTAGTCAGGGAAATCAGCACTTACCTCTGTAAAGATCTTCTGGATATCCGGCGGAAGGGCGTCCCATTTTTTCTTGTTCATGGCCACATATTGACAACTGGATGTTGAGACAGGAGGAATGGAAACGTATTTGACGACATCTCCGTGTTTCCATCCCTTGAGGGTCTCCGGAACGGCGAATTGTCCTTCAACAACTCCTTTGGAAAGCGCGGCAAATGCTTCGCCCATGGGCATGGCTCGCGGCGTGGCGCCCAGGGCCTTGATGGTGGAGGCGGCCCCGCCGCTGGCCCTCAGGACCAGTCCCTTCATATCGGAGAGCTGCCGGATGGGTACCGTACGGGTTGAAAGAACATTTCGGCCTGGGCCATGCAGATAAAGGACATGGACGTCTTTGTATTCCTCAAGTTTATACTTGTTGTAGAGGTCGTTATAGACTTTCCCGGTTACCCAGCCACTATCGATATCCGATGGCATTTCAAAAATTTCACTTGCAGGGAACCGGCCTGCAACATAGAGGGGGCAACTCATGCCGAGATCTGAGAGCCCTTTAACAATACCGTCAAAGTTCTTGGGCGCAGAGGTCAGGGTTCCTGCGGGATAAAGGGTGATTTCCACCCGTCCGTTGGACCGTCTCGCGATTTCATCACAGAAAAACTGGTTGAGTGCTCCCTGGAGGTGAGCACTTGGAAACATGGTACTGAAACTTAATTTGATAGGCTTTTCTGATGCCGCTTCGCTTATGGACGCCATTGATGCTGCTATTCCAAAAAGTAACAGGAAAACATAGCATGCGAAGATAAAAAGTTTTTTACTCTTCATGGTAGCCCTCCTTGGCCTTGTATGTGTTAGGTCCGGAAAACGTATCTCAATTTAACTCCATGTCCCTTTTGATGAAGGTCTTAGCACCCCCTTTCATTGATTTTTCTCTTCAATTTCCACAATTCCATTGTCTGCATCGATTTTTACAAAGTCGCCTGTTTTGATACATGCTAAAGGATCTTTTTCCAACTTGTGGACCATGGGGGTGGATGTGATAATGGCGCTAACGGCCACAACACCCTCGGCATTGGCGTTAATAATCCCTTTGGGTGCGTTCCCCCGCTTGAAAGCCGCATAGTACTGCCACGAGCCGGTCGTTGAGCCCTTGCCCGTTGGAAAGACGAGGATCTTGCCGGCAACACATTGCCCTTCAAGATCATGGCCGGGCTCTCTGATATTCCCCGTGTCGGGGTCCATTCCCCCCGTAAAGGAAATAGGCATTGAGGATACGATGGCCTCGCCCTCAGCCACCCCCTTTGTTATGGGTTTTGCCTTCAATTTCATCATTTCCTCCCCTCCCATCTCCCGGAAATGGCTGATCGGACACAATCCTCGGTGGAGCCGAACCAGGTATCCATGCCGAAAAGATTGTGTGCATAGTAGCTTCCCCGTGCGGAATTGATGCCGATTACCCTGACGCCTTGCTCTTTCAAATAGAGATGAGGGCCGTCCGCCGCGCCTATGTCACACACGACACGAGCCCCCGAGGCCGCCAGTGTGTCGAGGAGCCCCATTCTTTCGCAGAGTGTTTTGACCCACCTGGATGTACATATCCAGAGCTGTGTGTCGGGGTGAAGCTTTTTCCCCTCGAGCAAGGCTGTGATCTCTTGGATCTCCTGGATACTGCACTGTGGGCAACCGAATATGACCATGTCTAACCTGTCCTCCGAGCTGCTGGATATCTCCAGGAATGCCTTGTCCACGTCTTCCTGTGACGGGACCACATCCGCCAGAGCCGGGGGTGTTTCGCCAAAGGCGGCCTCAAGGGTGGGGGCCTCCGGTGTTATGCCTACAAGGTGGACCAGCCCGGTAGCCCCGGTAACAGTAAGGGTGTAAAGGAGACCTTTTATTGACTCAATGTGCATGTCCTTTGGCAGGTTTACCAGGGCAGGGATGCGGGTCCCGACCAGCTTCCCCAGGTGCCAGCCCAGCGCTTTGTAGTTTGCCGGGCCGTATTTTTCCAAGGGCAGGCGTTCCATGTCGATGAGCATTTCTGCCTTCCTGTTTTCATCAAGATGCATTCCCCACTCCGGAATCGCACCGGTGATTGCTGCCGCAAGTGCGACGTGATCTCCGTCCCTGTTGGATCTTGCGCCGATCACAGAGTTGGCAAATACCTGGCTCCCGGAAGAAGCCCAGGCAATGTGATCCCCAAATCTCGGCACATTGCCCACCAGATAGTGGTGACATGAATAGGTCAACGTCACCCCGAGGGCCTTTAGGGCCTCGTGGATTCGTTTTTGCGCCACCTGATAGATCGTGGGGATGTGCAGCTCTTCTGCCTGTTCAAAGTCGAACATCTCGGGATTTTTGGTTGTATAAACCGAGACCCTGGCACCATCCCCGGCCAGATCCTCAAGCCATTCGATGCCCTCTTGCATCAGCACGGGGAAATTCCCCGCTATATGGACACTCGTGACTGGAATCATGCGCTCGGCGTCGTAGCAATCTCCATAGGCAAGCAGGATCTTCATTGCCTTTTGGGCACCGGAACCCTGTCCGCCTTCCAACATCATGGTCTGTTGTTCGTTGAGTTTCATGTGTTCTCCTAGATAGTTATTCACAGAGGCCGTCAACACATCGAATTACAGCCTTTTATTTAAAAGTAGACAATAGCGACTCGCAG
>JARRRH010000404.1:0-3325 GCA_037380925.1 Deltaproteobacteria bacterium
CTTCGCCTGATAGATCGGCAAAAACAATTATCGTGGAGGCTCCGCATCAGGGAGAGGAGGAAATCTTCCGGCTTGCTCCACGCCGTGACGAGGATTTTCTTGCCTACGTCAAAGCCCCTTCATCCCCCGAGGCCCAAAACCTCGGGTCCGGCGCTGCGGCGCGACAGGCTGATGCGGCCCGAACCAGCCTCGTTGATCTTGAGAAAAGCAACAAGATCCTTTATGTCCTCTACCAGATTAGCCGTAAGCTCAACACGGTCCCCGACTTCGGTGCCCTCCTGAACACTATCATGGACTCCATCTTTCAGGTTATTGATGCAGATCACGGGTTGGTCGCCCTCTTGGGTGACCAACCCGAGCAACTCATTCCCAAGGTGGTGCGGTACAGAACCCCCCAAAAAAATTCGTCCCGAGAACTGCGGATCAGTCGCACCATTCTCAACCAGGTGATCCACGAAAAGGCTTCCGTTCTCACCTCCAATGCCATGGAGGACGCCCGTTTTCAAGGTGCGAAGAGCATCTTTGTGCAAAATATTCGGTCTGTGATGTGCGTTCCCCTTTGGAGAAAAGACGACGTCATCGGAATTATCCAGTTGGACAGCTTCCGCCTGACCAATCAATTTACCAAGGCGGACCTTGATCTGCTCACCACGATCAGCAACCAAATGGCCATGGTGATCGAGCAGGCGAACCTGAACGAAAAAATTCGCTGGGAGATGATGGCACGACAACGCCTCGAGCGCTTCCACTCACCCGAGGTGGTTGATCTCATCATTAATCGCCAGGAGGTGGACGAAGAAACGCTAATGGCGGCGGATGAAAAGATGGTTACCGTGTTGTTCACGGACATTGTGAACTTCACGCCTTTTTCCGAAAGACTTTCTCCCGGTGAAGTGAGTCTGCAACTGAATCAATACTTCGGGAAAATGACGGATATTGTCTTCAAATACAACGGCACCTTGGACAAATACATCGGCGATGCCATCATGGCCGTATTCGGAGCACCCATCGAGCGGGAAGACGATGCCCAGAGAGCTATTCAAGCTGCCCTCGACATGCGAAGAGCGGCCTTTGAGATGATGGAGCAGAATGAGCCTAACCGGCAATTCAGCGTCAGGCTGGGCATCAACACAGGCAAGGCCGTGGCAGGAAACCTTGGTTCTCCCAGACGGATGGAGTACAGCGTCATCGGAGATACGGTGAACACCGCCTCAAGAATCCAAAGCATTGCAGAGCCAAACCAAATCCTCATCGGCGAGAAGACCTACGACATGGTGAAAGGCCGGTTCAATATTATCAAGATCGGGAAAAAGTCGGTTAAAGGGAAAAGAAAGGCTGTAACGGTTTACGAAGTCCTGGAGTGATCCTTTTTTTCTGAAAGGAGACGGTCAAGGAAACCGGGTCAGCCTTTATCAATGCGATCCACAATCTCCACGTAAGCCTTATTGATGGGAAGGTCCTTCTGAGGAACAAGATCCATCAGTCTCCCTGTGTCTCCCAGTTCCACCATCTGAGGATCTATAGGAATTTCCCCCAACATGGGCACCTTCATCTGCGATGCCATCTTGGCGCCGCCTCCGGCGCCAAAAACCGTGATGGTCTTCTGACAGTGAGGGCAAGCCAATCCGCTCATGTTTTCTACCACACCCAAAATTCGCATCTTCACCTGGCGGCAAAAATTGATGGACTTCCTCACATCGGCCAGAGAGATCTCCTGGGGCGTGGTGACAATCAGGGCTTTTGCATCCCGGACTGTCTGCGCCACCGTGAGCGGTTCATCTCCTGTGCCGGGCGGGGCGTCAATGATCAAATAGTCCATCTCGCCCCACTCGATATCGGAGATGAACTGCCTGATGGCACCGATCTTTAAAGGACCCCGCCAAATGACCGCCGCATCCTTATCGCCAAGTACCATCTCCAGAGATACGGCCCTGAGGTTTTCTGATACAGGATACGGTTTCGCCCTCCTGGGCCCCGCAATCTCCAAGCCACTGCGAAGGTTCAGGAGGTGCGGGATGGTGGGCCCATGAAGGTCCACGTCCAAAAGGCCGACCTTGCGCCCCTTATCGCTTAAAAGCAAAGCCAGGTAGGCCGCCACCGTGCTTTTGCCCACGCCTCCTTTACCGCTCATCACCAGGATCTTGCGCTTGATTTTGGACAGGCGCCTTTGGATGATCTTGTCCTGCTCCAACCTCTCCATATCTCCCGGAGTCATGACCGGTATTTGCTTCTCTTTATCGTCCATGGGCTCGCCTTTCTTTCCTTTCGGGCATTAGGGCATCAGCTCCGGCCTCGACAAGTCGTAAAGACTGGATTTCGGATCTCGCCCACCTCCGGTCGGCTCGTCCGGAATGACACGTTTGGGTGTCATGCAACGCAGCCTTCGAGGGGAGAGGGACTGTTGTAGCGAAAAAAAGAATCTCCCCTTTTTGGGGAGATTCTCAAGGGCCCGTTGGCTCAAGAAGCCATGAAATCATCCGACGATTTTATGGCTCAGAGCTCCAACCACGAATCCGAATAGAGACTGTGCCCAAGAATGACGCGGGCTGTCTTCACATAGTCCGTCATCTCTTTGGAAAGGGAACCCATATCGATTTCTTCTCCATCCATGGCCTTGTGGATGATTTCGACAATATCGGGTCTCTTTCCTCTGGCAATCTCGATGAGCTTGTCATCATAGGCGTCGGCAATGCAGGAGTACATGCCTTTTCTTTCCAGCATAACCATGTAGGTCCGGTTCAAAATGGGCCTCAAATGATCCGGAGGGCCGTTGGAGACATTGGAAAGCCCGCATGTGGATTTGATCCCGGGAAACATGTCGCCCAGCATCTCTTGAAAGGCCAGAAGACTCATGAGCTGAGGCTGCTGGATGTTCACCGGCGTTACGATCCCATCCACAAAAATGTCCTCATTGGGTACCCCTGCCTCATTGGCTGCGTAGATGAGCTCCGCTGCCAAAGCACCCCTTTCGTTTTCGTCCCTGGGGAGGCCTTCAGGCCCCCACATGAGAGCGATCATGTTCGCCTTGTATTTCACGGCAAGGGGAATCATCTTTTCGTATCTTTCGGGCCTGCACATGATGGAGTTGATGATGGCTTTGCCCTTGTGGGCGGCAAGGCCGGCTTCCATCGCTTCGATGTTTGACGTATCCAAACACAGGGGGGGTGTGTCGCCGATCTCCTCCTGAACCGTTTTGACCACAAATTCGATCAACTCAGGTCCGCCTTTGCGGGCGGGGCCCAAATTGATGTCGATCCAGTCCATTCCCTGCGCCTTTTGCCTCTTTGCCTCTTCAGCAATCGGCTTAGGATCCTTCTCCTTGAAG
>JARRRH010000404.1:3357-4426 GCA_037380925.1 Deltaproteobacteria bacterium
CGGCAAACTTGCCGGCGGCCCAGGCGGTCATCACCGAGAGGCCCTCCGTGTCCATGATGAGAAGCCAGCTGGGTATCCGGCTCGCTTCCACTTCGCCGCTCACAATGAAGTAGGTGAGGGAGAAGTTGGTTGTCACCAACACAGGCGAATTTTCATCGGGACCGTTAATCTCGTAGATCCCCTGAGTCACGGTCATAGGTCGCTGTGGGTCTGTGAAGATATTGAGTCGCTCTACCAGCAGAGAGAACAGGCTGTCGCCCCTGAAATCGGACAGAACAACGATCCCGGCGTACTTGGCAATCAGCATAGAGGCGATCATCGTCTCCACGTCCAAGTTCCCGGCCATCTCGCACGGAAAGGTGATGGTCGGGAAACCCAGGGAGCGGTTCCCTGCTTTAAGGGGGGCCCGACGAATCACGACCTGATCCTGAAAGAGCTGTTTCAAATCCCGGGAGCCTGAATCGAGTACAAGATCTTTCAGGCCCATACCGGTCAATTTGTCGCTCAAAGCGATGAGGTCCTCCACACTGTTCGCTTTTACAGCCAGGGGAAGACCTTTCTCCTTGGCGAGGTTGCCCATATCCTCGGCATTCTGCTCCGTGGCTGCATAGAGGAGGGGCTTCTTAAAAGCACAAGCCTCCACAGCGGCTTTCATGGCATCCGGGTTTTCGCTCATAAGAATGAGGTTGAATTCGCTTTCTTGAGCGATCTTCTTTGCTGCTGCTGCAAACGCCGATCCATCCCCATTCGCATTCTTTAATGCAACCAGCTCGGGTCGCAAATTCAGTCCCACCCGTTCAAATTGCAAAGCGTTCCAGACTTTGAGCTTTTTGTCCAGCGTGTCCAAATCCGTGTCCGAATTCACCAGAGCGGCGATGCCTGTGGGGTTGTAAAAGGTCTTTTCGTGCCTGAACATGACCGTTTCACCGCCGATCTTAAAAGCCCTGACTCCTGCGCCGACGGCCACCTGCCTGATAGGAGGGGCGGAAGCCTCCGCAAGCGCTTCTCTGGCCTCCTCCGAAACATAGGGGCAGGCGTCAAGTTCAGCCTTACCTGATGCCAGGTTCAT
>JARRRH010000405.1:0-3325 GCA_037380925.1 Deltaproteobacteria bacterium
ATAATCTTGTTGGACGATGACGGTGCACCTAAAAATCCCACTGAGCAGTTTTCTATCCCGAACGTATCTATCCAGTACCTGACAAATTCCAAGTTAAAGTCCAGGGACATCTGCAGAAGCTTGTGAACTAATTCCGGCCTCTTCCCTATCCACCGGCAAAAACACTCCACCCCGCAAATTTGCGAGGCGCTTTCAAAAGGTTCCTTTATCTGGAAATTAATGCACCTGGACCCGCTCTCGAGCGCCAGTTTCCCCAATTCGACCATGTGGGGAATCATGCCGGCGGTCTTGACATCGGGCATCTTCAGGTTCCAGACATCTTCTTCTGTGACCACCGGATAGCGGGTGACCATGGGCGCTTGAGCAAACTGGCTGGTAGGCCACTTAATATCGCCTCCCCACTCCCAAGCATCGAATGCAGCGCCGATAATCATTGGCGTCAGCTGCCAACCGTACTGTTCCGCCGTCCATACCATGGCGTCATAACACTTTCGCATATCAGTAAACATATCGGCGATAGTGTAGCCGCAATTAAACGCCGAAAACCCGGTAAAAATCCGGTATCCAAAGGGAACCCGGTCTATGGGCTCTCTATTCAGAAGCGCTATCATCCGCTCATCCCTTGTCATGCGGTCCTGCCTTAAAAGCCCCATGGTTACAGTACCTCTTTGTAATTTTGCTCCTGGGGTCGGTCACCCAGTCCAGGTCTAGTATTTAGTTGCAAAAGTTCCCGATATGTCATTTCGACCGAAGGGAGAAATCTTTTCCAGTGTTATCAAAGACTTCTCAGTCACTTGGTTCCTTCCAAATGACACGGCGATTGATGCAACTAGGTACTAGTTGTTTATGGCTTCTCGCATTATCTATCCATTACATGCTTAGAAAACGGCTAACTTTTCCATTCGTTCACGACATACCCGACGATCCTCTGAAACCGGTCCGGTGAGGGGATAGTGAGGGCCAGTTCATGGTCAAAATTTGTTTGATATCGGATTTGGCCTTGTGGGTCAAATAAAAACCCATTCGGAACCTTCCCGAAATGCACTTTGAAAGCACAAACCGCAAAAATTACCATCATGCACGCGAACAGGCAAAATTGCACATTCTTTGAATCCTGACTTCGAAATTTCAGAATTGAATTGACATACTCTGAATTTTATGTCAATTCCTCCCTACCAGTCAAAAAGTAATCTCTGCCATTTGTGCGGCTCTAAACATCGCCCGAGGGGGTTCATTTCGCAGCTTGCTGCCGAAAATTCGTCCGCGCACAAAGCTCAACGCTCCCAAACCTAGGGCATTTAATAATGGGCTCAGAATTTTGGACAGGCTCATAACTGAAATCTTCGCCACGCAAACAGACCTCGTGAGATCGCGTCGGACAGGGTGATGAAGCAGGCGGCTGCGGCCCCCTGGAAGGCGTCGACGCAGAACGCCGGTTCCCAGGGTATGGAAATCAGGGGAACAAGTACCAAAGGCAGGGAGCTGGCGCTTGTGGGGAAATAATGGTTGGGCCTTTTTCAAGGCCGGTGGCATGTCGGTTGTCTTAGTACGTGTTTCTAATAAAGCAAATTTGCAGGAGGTGTTAAGATGAGATCGACGAGAACCGTAGTGTTTGTAACTGGTATTCTGGTGTTTTTCTTGATTTCACTCTCATTTGTGCCAGGGGCTGCTGCCAAAAAGCCTAAGGTTATAAAGCTGAATCTAACCCACGTCTTCCCCGCAACTCATACCCTTGCCAAAACTTTTCAATATTTTGCCGACCAGATGTACGAGCGCAGTAATGGCAGAGTGCAAATCACGGTTTATCCAGTAGGGACTTTAATCTCTCCAGCCAAACTTTATGAGGGAACGGTTACCGGTATAGTTGACATAGGCAGCCCCGCCGTTGCTTACACTCCCGGCCGCCTTCCAGCCAATGAGGCAACCCACGTACCTCTTCCGTCGAAGACGGGTTGGGTGACCACTCACGTTGCTTATGATTTTCAACGCGAGTTTAATCCCAAAGAAACTCATCAGGTTCACGTGCTTTTTGGTCATGCATGTGGCACTTACACCATCGCAACTCGCAACAGGCCGGTGCGTAAGCTTGAAGACGCAGCGGGGTTAAAGATAAGAGCTTCTGGAGCGGCAACGGTTGCGTTTGTGGAGGCGTTGGGCGCCAGTCCGGAAGCCATGCCTATGTCAGAAGCTTATGAGGCTGCGGCCAAGGGCGTTATAGACTCCTTATTTGTTCCCTTTGAGACCATGAAAGGCTATAAGCATGCTGAGGTGACAAAGTATGTCACTATACCTCCCATTACCTGCTCTAACAATCAGCTTACGATTATGAACTTGAAGAAATGGAACTCGCTACCAGAGGACATTCAGCGAGTCTTTACTGAAGTCAGCTCGGAGATGGCGGAAAAGTTCGCTCGATCATGGTGGTACATTGATATAAAGGGTAAGGAGTATTTTCTGAACCAAGATGAGGGCAGGGAGGTCATCGAGATACCACCGGAACAGGAGCCCGCGTGGGAAAAAACGATCCAGCCGTTGGTAGATAAGTATATAGAGGATAAGACGGCCATGGGACTCCCGGCTGCGAAATATGAGGAATATTGTCAAGAGCGTGCTAAATACTGGAATGCCCGCCACCTGGATGAGAAAACTTGCGTAGAGTGGGTTGAAAAAAACGTGCTTAAGTAGCAGATTTGCTATGGAAAAGAGATGTCTCTTTTAGAGTCTTTTGAACGGCCCATCAAGCGATGGGGCGGCTTGTTTAATTGGGTCGCTGTCGCAGGGCTGGTCACGATGCTTTGCGTGTCAGTCATTGACATAGTGGCGGGCAAGCTTTTCGGATGGGGTCTACCCGGCACCATTGACATAATCGGGCTGTTGGGAACATTTGTTATTGCGTTTGCCCTCGCCCAGACTCAAATTCGTGGGCGCCACGTCCGGGTAGACTTCATCCTGATACGATTACCGGAACGAGCGCGAGGTGTTCTAGACTCAGTTAGCTCTTTTTTGAGCCTCGCGCTTTTCGTGCTGCTCATTTGGACCAGCGTGGAATACGCTATTAGACTTCGATTCTCTGGAGAAAGCTCACAGACCTTGGCGATTCCCTTCTTTCCGTTTGTATTTGCCATAGCCTTAGCTACCATACCCCTCGCCTTGATATTAGCCTGCGAATTCTGTAGATCGATCATGAAGGTGCTAAAGAGATGAGCTTGACTCTTATTGGTATCCTAGGTATTGCGGTCCTTATTTTGCTTTTCGTTATTGGGGTTCCGGTCGGTTTTGCTATGGCGCTTGTTGGGTTTGTCGGATTTAGCTATTTGGTTTCCGC
>JARRRH010000406.1:0-3320 GCA_037380925.1 Deltaproteobacteria bacterium
GAGGATCTATGGCTCCCAAAGCCCAAGCTATCAGCCTTTTTCAGAACCGGCCTGGACCAGTGGCTCAAACAAAGGGGGTTAACGCTCTGTGCCGTGGCAGGCATAACCACGCCTTTTTGCGTTCTCACCACAGCCCTTGATGCCATCTGTCATGATTTTAAAGCGGTCATCCTGGAAGACTGCACAGCCGCCGGATCAAAAGAAATCCATGAAAAAGCTTTGAACATCTATCGAAACAGCGCCCTGCACCCGCTGCTCAAGGTGACCTCGTCAAACCAACTCCTTTCCGAATTGAAACACCGCGCAGCGCAAGGTTGAAAGTCTAAAATTTTCTGCAAACCGGGAGGGCTGTACCCCGAAAGGCGATATCGCAAAGAAATTCCACCGGACATTGCAGCGGGGTGATCTTTGAGGGTTTGCACCACGAAAATACTGGCAGAATGTCTCGATCCGACCAGCTCAAGACTGTCTCAAAACCTCAAAGATCACCCCGCATCCATAGAACGCTATAGATATGGCCTTGAGGGGAATGGCCCTCCCGGGCAAAAGTATCGCCCATCCTCCGCAGTGGCCTGCTGCGGAGGATGGATCGCTTTGAGGCCAAGCTTCGCTATTCCTTTTTGTTTTTCCACTGGTCCATTCTTTTCCGGATCTCTTCCTCGTAACCACGATCCGCAGGCTTGTAAAATACCCGCTGGGTCATCTTCTCAGGCATGTACGACTGGGCCACCCACCCGCCGGGATAATTGTGGGGATAGAGATACCCGCGACTGTAACCGAGCGCCTTCATAAGCCTCGTGGGAGCGTTCCTAATGTGAAGGGGAACAGGCTGCGGTCCAGAGCTTTCAATCTCCTTTTTAACCGACTTTTCCGCCAAATAAAGGGCATTGCTCTTGGAGGCGGCGGCCAAATACACAGCCGCCTCTGCCAGCGCCAGCTCAGCTTCCGGGGGCCCCACCTTCTGCCACGCCTCAAAGGCGGCGAGGGCCATGGGCAACGCATTCGGGTCTGCCAGCCCCACATCTTCTGATGCGAAACGAATCATTCTCCGGCAGATAAACAAAGGGTCTTCGCCGGATAGAAGCATCCGATAAAGCCAGTACAAAGATGCCTGGGCGTCACTTCCTCGCAAGCTTTTGTGGAAGGCGGAGATGAGATTGTAGTGTTCCTCTCCATCCTTGTCATAAGGAAGAGCCTTTCTGCTGAGCGCCTCTTCTACGCTCAGCAGGTCTAGAACTCTTTCCGCGGGACGGCCTTCCATCACGTAATCGACAACCACCTCCAAATTGTTCAGGGCAACGCGAGCATCCCCGGACGACAGGTTAATGAGGTGCTCCAAGGCTTCGGGCTGCACCTCCAGGCCCAACTTGCCCAGGCCTGCTTCCTCGTCCTGGATGGCCCTCTGCAGAATCTTCCTGAGATCATCCTGGCTCAGGGGATGCAAGAGCATGACCCTCGCCCGGGAGAGCAAAGGCGGTATGATTTCAAAAGAAGGGTTTTGTGTCGTGGCCCCCACGAGAACAATCAGTCCGCTTTCTACGTAAGGCAGAAAGGCGTCCTGCTGGGCTTTGTTGAACCTGTGAATTTCGTCCACAAAGAGGAGAGTCGGTTTTCCTGTAATCTTGTAAGTCTTTTCAGCTCCGCTGACGACCTGCCTGAGTTCCTTAACCCCCGACGTGACTGCCGAAAAACTCTGGAAGGGGTTCTTCGTGTATTGGGCGATGAGCCTGGCCAGTGTGGTTTTGCCCGAACCCGGAGGTCCCCAGAAAATAACGGAGAAGATGTGCCCCGATTGAAGCGCCCTCCAAAGAACAGAGCCCTGGCTCAGGAGATGGCCTTGCCCTACCATCTCCTCAATGGTCTTTGGCCTCATGCGGTCAGCCAAAGGCTTTATGTCTCGATCCATACGGCTCTTTTTCAACGCGAAGGGGTGCCGGCTGTGAGGACCCCGGAAACCTGGTTCACGACTTCGCTCATATTCAAAGGTTTACCAATAATCAGGTCAGCTACACTTTTTTCGGCGTCATCCATGCCTTTTATGGTCTTCTCTTCCAGGATCAACGCGAGAGGAAGATCCTTTTTAGAGCTTTTGATTTTTCTCGCCAGAGCGTGCCCGTCCACGCTCGAAATGGCATCACCCATAATCACCATGTCAAAAGCCTTACGTTTCAAGTGACCTAGCCCTTCGGCCATACTGACTGCCCTCACCACTCTGTAACCCTTGCTTCCAAGAATCTGGAAAAGGATTTCCCGAACCACATTGTCGTCCTCGATCAAAAGGATTTGGGCATCCTTGATTTTCTTTTTCATCCTTCTTGCCTTCGATCTCTTTTCTCTACTGACCAAAGGCAGCCTGATAGTGACGACCGTTCCGTGATCTTTTTTGCTGGCAATGTCCAGCGTTCCCCGATGCCGTTTTGCGATGGCCGCACACAGGCTGAGGCCCAGGCCCAGACCTCCTTTGCTCTTGGTCGTGAAAAAAGGATCCAGCATTCTGTCTTGAATTTCGTCAGAAATGCCTGCACCGCTGTCCTGTATATAGATGATGGCGAAACCCGCACTCTCTTCCATGCTGAGATACAGATCACCCCCTTTGGGCATCGCCTCCAGGGCATTCTGAATCACATATACAATGAGCTCCTGAATTTCTCCAAAATCTCCCTCGATGGCTGACCCTGATCTCAGATAGGTCTTGAAACGGATTTCCGCATCTTGCTTTTCCGGCGCTTCTCGTAAACGGCTTCGAATCACTTCGGCCGCCCCTCGAACCACCTCCTCGAGGTCGAAAAGGGACGTCTCGGATGGGATGTGCTCTTCTCCGGAAAGCCTACTGAGCTTTGAAGTGACGTCCATGATATGAGAGGCCGCACCCTGGATTTCGAGGAGTCGGTTCTGAAAATCTTGGCTTTTCATATCCTTGATTTCCTGCATGTGGGTGGCCTGTTCCGTGATGAGCCGGATACTGGGTCCGAGCCTTAGGATCAGCCCTGACGCCATGGTTTTGAGGGCCTCCTCCTTCTTGGCATAGAGAAGCTCCCTTTCCTTTCTCTTTCTGTCCTCCAACCGGGTCAGTCTTGCCAGAAAGGCCATACGCCCGTTCAGCTGAGTCTTCTTGACGCGGATATCGCAGCGCATGGGTTCCCCATCTTTTTTGATCAGATCGATCTCATATTTTTCAGGGGCATACTTGCCGGAGATTCTTTTTTCGTGTACGGCCTTGGCATATTTTTTCGACTTCGGGTACACAAAGTGGATAAAATCGCGACCCACCATCTCTTCTGCCGCATATCCGAGCAAATCCAACGCCCCTTTGTTCACGT
>JARRRH010000407.1:0-3541 GCA_037380925.1 Deltaproteobacteria bacterium
ACAGCGGCAGGAGAGGGATTCTAAATCTCGTCAAGAACCTTGGTGAGGACCGGGCTGCGGCTTCCCCCACAGATAAGTTGCGAAAAGGACGGCGGCCTCCCACCAGTCACTTCAGAAAAGGCCCCGGCCCCTTCCTTTATCGAGCCCGGTGTCGGGCATCACTTCATGGGCCTGTGCAAACACTTTTGAACTTTTCTAAGGAATGAGAAAAGGCACAAGAGATGGATAAGATATTGGTAGTGGATGATGATCAAAACATCCTCAAAGTGTTGAAGATGAGACTTGAAGCCAAGGGGTACCAGGTTCTCACGGAATCCAATGCAGAGGATGCGTTGAAGACAGCGGAAAATGAGATTTTTGATCTGGCTTTGGTGGACTTAAAACTGGAGGGGAAGAGCGGGATAGAACTTATGGAAGATCTCCAGAAGGTAAATCCCTTGATGCCCATTATCATTCTCACGGCCTTCGGCACTGTGAAGACCGCGGTAGAGGCCATGAAGAAAGGGGCACACAGTTATTTGACCAAACCCTATGCTGAGGACGAGCTTTTGTTGCAGATCAGGAACTGCCTGGAAAAAAGCAGACTTTTAAAGGAAGTCAGAAGATTGAAGGACATGGTGACCGAAAAGTTCGGAAATGAAAACATTATCGCCAAAAGTGAAAAGATGAAGGAAGTCTTTGAGCAGGTCACCCTGGCAGCGGAAACGGAATCCATTGTTTTTATCAGCGGGGAAAGCGGTACCGGCAAAGAACTCATAGCCAAGCACCTGCATGTGGCAAGTGCCAGAAGGGAAGGCCCCTTTGTCCCCGTGAACTGTGCAGCTATTCCCGACACTTTGATAGAAAGCGAGATCTTTGGTTATGAAAAGGGAGCTTTTACCGGCGCTTCCCGGAGCCGGCGAGGCCTCTTTTCTCAAGCAAACGGAGGAACTCTTTTCTTAGACGAGATCTCAGAAATGTCGTCCCAGATGCAGGCGAAGCTGCTGCGTGTGATCGAAGAAGGGATATTTCATCCTCTCGGAGGGGAAAAAACGGTCAAAGCGGACTGCAGGATGATTGCGGCTTCCAACAAGAACCTGGAAGAAGAAGTGAAGAACGGACGTTTTCGAGATGATCTGTTCTACCGCATAAACGTCATACGCATCGCGCTGCCACCGTTGAGGGAAAGGAAAGAGGACATCCCCGTTTTAGCAAAGCATTTTCTTAAAACATGTTCTGCTGAGATGAAGAAAGAGGTCGTTGGTCTTTCTGCACCTGCTCTTCAGAAATTGATGCGGCACTCGTGGCCCGGCAATGTGAGAGAGTTGAGGAACGCCATCGAGAGGGCGATCGCCATGACGCGACAGAATGTGATCACCGAGGATTTGATTTTCCACAGTCAGGAAAATGGAGAAGAGGGTTTCAAATCTCTTAAAGAGGCCAGGATGGACTTTGAAAAGAGCTATCTCATCAACTTGGTGGAGCTGACTGAGGGCAATGTGAGTCAGGCGGCGAAGTTGGCAGGAAAGTACAGGGCCGATCTTTATGAACTGCTGCGAAAATATCATATCGACCCTGAAGATTACAGATCCAAGTGAACAGCAACTGCTCCCTTTGACCTTGCTCAGGGTTTACGACAAAGACGACACAGGGCAGGCCAAAAGAATGTTCATTAATGCCAAATGCCAAAATCCAAATGTCAAACAGAAACGCGGTCAGTTGACCGCTTGGTCTTTACAGGGTCTATCATTCTCCTTGCAAAGACCTAGGTTCTCTTCTCAAGATCATATTTCTTTTGATCGCAATTCCGCTTATTCGCCACCACTCGTCTTACTGTCCTGTTGTCCTTCGCTCTTGGAATTTGAGCTTTGTCATTTGACATTCATTTGAAATTTGGATTTTGTAATTTGTCCTTTAAAGCCGGTCTTTTTGTCTGACCCGCCCCTGTATTCTGTCTACTGTATTCTGTATTCTCTTTCAGCCTAATGCCTGCTTCTGTCCCCTAGCGCTTTTGAAATGACGTCGCTGAGTTCGTGGGCCTTGAAAGGCTTGGTGAGATACCCTTTGACAAGCCCCTTGAGTTTGTCGTCGATCCCGTCGGGCCCGGTATCGTTGTAGCCCGATATAATGACGATGTTGGCCTTAGGGTCCATTTCCACGATCTTCTCGATACAGACACTTCCATCCATCTCAGGCATAACCCGGTCCATCAAAACAACATCCGGGGACCATTCCATGTAATGCTTGAGGGCTTCAACCGGTTTGTCCACTGAAATGGTGTTGTAACCCAAGTGCCTTGTCAGATTGGCCAGTGCTTCCAGCGCCTGCCGCTCGTCGTCTACGATAAGGACCTTTTCTCCCTTTCCGGACAGGATGCGCTTTGCCGGTGCGTCCTCTTGCGATTTTTCCGTGGCCGTTGCGGGAAAAGAAATCCTGAACGTTGTTCCCTGACCGGGTTCTGAAAATGCGGTAATCGAGCCCCCGTGCTGTTCAACAATGCCGTGTGTAGAAGAAAGACCCAGCCCGGTTCCTTTCCCCACGTCTTTGAGGGTGAAAAAGGGATCGAATATCTTTTCCAGGGTTTCTTTGTCGATGCCGTGACCTGTGTCCGACACCGTGACAGCGATGTTGCGCCCCGCCTTCCTGGCCTTGACGGCTATTTTGCCCCCGCCCGGCATGGCATCCCTGGCGTTGGTAAAAAGGTTCATGAAAACCTGGCTCAAGAGGGACGGGTTGCCTTTGACAATGAGATCCCTCTGCATATCCAACTGGATCTCGATTTTCTTGTCAAAGACGCGGCTGACGATTTCGTGAACCTGCATGATGACTTCAAACAGGTCGGTGTCCACCAGCACGTACTCGCCCCCTTTTCTCGAGAAATAGAGGAGGCTGTTTACAAGGTCCACCCCTTTCTTCACAGAGTCGTGGATGCTTTTCGCCGAGCTTTTGGCCTCCTGCACATCGGGAGTCATCATTTCCAGAAACTCGGCATTGCCGGAAATGGCCTGCAGGATATTCCTGAAATTGTGGGCCACGCCCCCGGCAAAGGTCCCGATTGTCTCCATTTTTTGCGAGAAGAGAAGCTGCCTCTGCAATGCCTTCTGCTCCTCTTCCGCTCATTTCCTGGGGGTGATGTCGTCGAATACGCTTACAATCTCACCCGAAGGCAAACGAAACGTAAAGTACTCCCTCCAACCCGAACTCTCTCGCTGATCGTATAAAAGGGTGACGGAATGGTGCTCCGGGGTCTCTGTTTCCATGACCCGCTTGAGCATGTCGATAAGGCTGATTTCCTTGAAGCCTTTGGGCATGGAGGAAACTTTTTTTCCGATGTGCCCTGTAAACGATAGCACCGCTGCTCATGTTGTCGAAGATCGACTTGAAGCGGGCTTCACTTTCCTTGAGCTTGCCCTCTGTATCTTTGAGATCCCTTGTTCTCTCCTCCACAAGGTTTTCCAGGTTGGAGTAAAGTAAAGCATTCTCAATGGCCACGGCCACCGGGCCGCTCAATGCTGCAAAAATAGAGAGGTCTGCTTTCCGGAAACCGCGGGGTTTGTTCAAG
>JARRRH010000408.1:0-3307 GCA_037380925.1 Deltaproteobacteria bacterium
CTCGTAGAGGGTCTGGAGGTTTCCTGCAAGATCTAAGCGCTCGCCGGGCATCACGCTCCATTGGCAACCCGATGCCTGCCACCACCTTTGCCGCTCGCTTTAGCTTGCAAAGGCTTGATCAGACGGAAACTCCGAGCCACCCCCTCGAAGGTTTCCAGGTCCCTCTCGAAGTAATAACGGCGAGGGGCGGAATAGTAGATCTCGAACACCCAGTCCTCGCTCATGCCTCCGTAGAAAGCGTATCTCCTCTCTTCTCCGTTCTTGAGGTGAAGACGCAGCAACACCCTGAAGCCGTCGATTCCGGCGAACTGCTTTGGGACATTCTCCATTACATCGGAAGATGCTACTCCCTCGGCAAGGGTCATGTTGTCAATCAGGATGGCAGATACCTCCTGGGGGAGCATCCCTTTCTCGAATTTCTTTTTCGTATTTTTGAGGGAATCGCCCACCTTGTACCGGTCCACACCGATGACTTGGAGCGAAAAACCGTCGCGGGTTATCCTCACCCCATCTTCTGTGTTCAGCCTCATCCATCCCGCCGGCAGATCCACTGCGAAATTCAGCTTACCTGCGGTGTAGGTCGACTCGGCGGCAACCCAAACCGGTTTCGGCGGTGCCGTTGCGCACCCCGCTGCCAGAAGAATCACGAACACTGCTGCAAGAATTCGTTTCATGGCACTCTCCTGTGTCATTGCAATGACCGGATGTAACTCTCTATGTAGGCACGGTCCGGACCCTCGGGGTTCAAGGCGAGGTACCTCTCCAGATACTTTAGCGCTTCCGTCCTCTGCCCTTTCTTCAAGTAAATCAGGCCGAGAGCTCTGTGCGACTCGGGGTGCGATGCATTCAACGAGATCGCCTTGAGGTAACATTCCACCGCCAGATCGATGTCGTTACCTGAATTTCGCTGGCGGAAGATTTCTCCCCGGAGGTAATTTCCCCGGGCATCCCCCGGGGCGGTGGCGAGATACTTCTCCGATCCCTTCAAAGCGCTCTCGAACCGCCCTGCTTTCAGGTCCAATTCCGTGTTCTCAAACACAATCCAGTTGGTCTTTGAAAGGAAGATCTCACGGTTATCCGCACCCGTCCCTTTGCGGGGGTCTGCGGCCGCCAAGGCTTTGAAGTTTTCGATCCTTTCCTGAAGCTTGGGATGGGAAGAAAAGAAGTACGGGTCCTCCACGCCGGTTTCAGCAAGCCACTTGTCGAGGATCTGGAACAGCTTGGGAGCTTCGGACGGTTCGTAACCCGCGGCGACCATCCTGCGATATCCCTCGACATCGGCTTCTCTCTCCAAGTCCCGGTCATATCCTGTGATCGATGCCATGGTGAACAGCCATCCCAGCCATCCGCCGTATCCGCCCAAGGTGACCGCGGAACACAGGGCCGACACGTTCTTCAGCTCCCTGCGCTTTTTGAGCGCATGCCGGTTTGCAGCGTGGGTCGTTTCGTGTCCTAAGAGGGCAGCCAACTGGGCCTCGTTTTCCATCCGTGCCAAAAGACCCATGTGGATGTAGATCGCCCCGTTAGGCAGGGCAAAGGCGTTCATGCTGCTGTCCTTGACGACTCGAACCCTGCATGAGAAGGGGAGATCTGGGAAGAGCTTCCGCGTTATTTCCTCTAGATACGCTTCGAGTTCAGGGGAGTCCAGCACCATTCGGCTGCGGTTGATCCAAGTTTCCCCTTGATCCGCCTGTTTCCAAATCCGTTTTTCGTCGTCCTCGAGGTGAAGCGTGGTACCGGTATGGGGGGCAAGGTTTGTGGAGGCACAAGCGGAGGCAAGAAGGAAGAGGAGCAGAGGCCACGCACGGAAAAGTTTCATTTCAGCTTCTCCCGAAACCCGGCGAAGGATTGGGAGGCTAGCTTGGAAACGCTCTCCGGCTCCCTGAGATTGTATCCCCCGCTACCGCCTCGGATGTTGAACCACAGAAGGTCACCCGACCGGTCGACCAGTGCTACCATCACCACCGTCCGCCCCATGTTCGGCACCGCGATCAAACCCACCGCCGCGCCTGCGAGCACGCCGAGGGTCTGCATCGCCTTCCGGCCCGAACTCGAAATCTCGTCGATTCCATGAATCAGTAGCAGTGCGTCAGCCCCCACCGGCTGCAACACGTTGTCGATGGGTCCAAGGGTGTAATCGAAGTCGGTCTTTTTCGCGGGGAAGAGGTTAGGACCGTTGTAAGCATGCTTGAGGACGCTCGTGACCACGTCATCGTACAAAAACAGGATTTCGCGGAGCTCTGACGAGTCGTCCTGTGGTGGGTCGAGGAACTCTATGTCGTAGCCGAACCGCTGGAATTCGGCGACAAAGGCGTTCTGGACCTTCTCGCAGCCTTCGTCGCACCACTCCTGGCGCAGTTCCTTCACGCCGCCGGAAGAGATCTCGAAGATCTCAATATCGGGACGGAGCATCGCAATCGTCCTGACGTTTTTCATCCGCTCGGCAAACTGCGGGGGAGCTCGGAACGATCCCTCCCCGGCCGCGTGGAGCGTGCCGGCAATCAGGAAAAATGCAAATAATGCAGCTAGGGGAAATCCTGTTCGTCTCATGGCGACCCTCCCAAGGCAGTACGTTAGTCGAGTTGCTGAGAACTCCTTTTCCCTGCAGGGACTATGCCGGATTTCAGCTTCGTGTCTTGAGGCTCTGAGATCAAAAGGATGATAATGAGCTTCGCTTTGATGTTTTTTAGCGCCAGGCTTTTTGCGTTGTCCAATGCTCCTTACCCACCAAGGTCGCGGGCTAAAGCCTTCAATCCGAAGTCATGCTCGCCTTAATCTTCATCTCGGCCTCCTCTGTGAAACAAGCTACCACCGGCGTTTATTTCGGTAGGGCCATAAGTCCTCGTGCCGCGCTGATGGCTTTGGCCTTCCGAGCATGGGATCTGAGATCTCCCGACAAGACGGAAACCGTCCCACCAGGAGCATGGCTTGCACATCTTGAGAGGTTTTTCCATGAGGGGTACCCCCTGAACGGAGGTTAAAAGGTTGGGAAAGAAACAACGCTTTCAGAATAGGCAAACTGGATCGAATGTCAAGAAAAACCCAGCCGCTGGAGCTTGTTAAATCTGGATTATCTCAGGTATTGGCGGGAGCCAATCCCAGAACATTTTGGGGGTGCCGGAATCACCCCGGAGTTTCGATTACCATTGCAATACTCAAAAATTGGTGTATTCAAGGTTTGCCCAAACAAACGTGAAAATCAGCCGGTCTTAAAAAATCCGAGTTTCATGTCAACTTGCCTGACGCTCAGCTGCTTATCGCTGTCGTTAGTTTTGTGGCATCGGATTTTGTTGCGGTTACCGTTTCT